>DATDKS010000049.1:0-4642 GCA_036519825.1 Nitrososphaera sp.
CTTGGCAGAATTGGGATCGCTTGACCCGGTTCCAGATGTCACCGTGTGTGGGACTGTGTCGTGATTAACAACTGTGACTTCATCGCCTTTCTTTGCTGTCAGATCCTCTGGATCAAAATCGGGGCTTCCTTGCACTGCAGCGCCTTCAAGAATGTTTATTGTAGGCCCCCCACCACCACCAGCGGCACTGCTGCCGCCACCTGCTGTTTGATTGCCGCCACCTGCTGTTTGATTGCCGCCACCTGCTGTTTGATTGCCGCCACCTGCTGTTTGGACAGCTTCACCAGTATTGCCAGTCTGATTTCCACCCGAGGCTGGTGAAAGAGGCCGATAGTATGGTGAATCGATCCTTCCTTCCTCCGGGATTGCGGCTGTAAAAGAGGTGTAAGTTATATAGCCGGTAATCGCACCAAGTACAAGAATTACAGGAAAAGCGATTTTTCCGGGGCTAACCATAACCGCTACACGCTAGCCAATCTCCCCTTAATAACTCCTTCTTCTGGATCACGAGTATGTTTCAAGGTCTTGTACTTTTAGACATGGTACAACAAAAAATGGTCACATGTAAGAGCTGTTCTAGAAAGTTTCTAATACCTGCAGTTGACACCAACAGGCAGGAGATATCATCTGACATTATTGGAGCGACTTTTGCCCTCATCTGTCCCTTTTGCATGGCGCACGCCCTCTATACTTCATATGACTTGGAATAACCCTTTTATTCTGGACATAAGAACACACTGTGTCTGTGCAGATGGGCAGTAACAAGAATAACCCTTCCTTGTATTGCACACTGTGCGGCAACACCCTGACCTTTCATTATAGGTCGATGCCTGAATGGAATATCTCTGGCCTGATCTGCGGCCAGTGTTATAACAAGAAGTTGTTTGAACACTACATTGCACCTTACAGAAAAACGTTGCAAAAAGGTAGCAAAGACTAAATACTAACTTTTGCTTCCATCAGATATATGCCAACTGGATATATTCTGGTGAACTGCACGCTGGGCTCAGAGGAAAAAATAATTAATGAAATTACTAAGCTGCCTGACGTCAAAGAAGTGCGGGGCACGTATGGTGTTCATGACATATTTGTCAAGGTCAGCTCAGAGAACACCGAGGCAATGAACCACACAATTACAAACAAGATACGCAAGATTCCAGGCATTACGTCAACTGTAACACTCGTTGTCATTGAAGAGCAAGGTGGCAAAGGCTAGATCAGACCAGCTCTTTCTTCCTATCTTCTGCCCTTATTCTCTTTATTTCATAAAAAATCATTCCCGAGCTTGCCGCGACAGTCGTCCAGCCCGCAGTTCCAATTATAGCATAATTAGAATAATCTTCAAGCAAGAGAGCGATGCCCGCAGTTGCAATTCCTGCAAACCAAATTGCAACCAGAATATGTATCTGCATTCCTTTTAGCCCCTTATATCCTCATCAAAGCCGAAAAAGTGTTTGAGCGTTTTGCCGCACCTAGCGCAGTTGCAGAATTCTATAAATTGGAATTCCTCATACTTGCGGTAGACAAATGATTCTTTATGATTACAGAACATTTGTCGCAGGGCTTGGATCATATGATACTGGTAGACAGGCTAAGTTCATTATTACTATTTCGTTGATATATGGGGCCTCATTAATCAACATGCTTGTTGGGCCCGTAGCGTAGTCAGGATATCGCGGCGGTCTTCGGAACTGGCGTGAACCCCTTTATAAAAGGGTCAGGTTGCTGGTGAAGAGAACCGCAGGCCGTGGGACCGAAAGATGTTGATTCCGTTGTCATCATCCGGTATGCCCACCGGGCCCGCATATTTTATTCTTATTGTACTTTGCTTACTCAAAGGTCAGTCACTTATGGATGCCTGAGCGGGGATAGAGAATGAACCTGAAGAAGAAATAATGACATCTATCTATTACTTACCAAAGAATACAATACCAGTATGAGGTGACCACTGACCCATTGCGCTATGATAAAGTAGCAACTCCACAGCGATAGCAGACATATCTTTACCCATTTTCGGAAATCCGAATAGAAGTGGAACCTGATAAACAGCATCCGTCTCGACTGCTAAAGGATTTCCATTGATAAGCGGTGAATTGCTCAATGGTGACACAATAAGATGTGCCAGTAATGGTCGTTGCTCATCAACTGGATAATTGATGAATATATTACGCTTCTTAGTTTTCTTAGGAATTGGTATTACTGCATATTTTGATGGAGGAGAAAACAAAACTAAACATAACTGCTTCAGATTTTTCAAATCACGAAATGACTCGCCCTGTGTTCTCTCTCCTGCAGCGTTAATGGCGCCTGAACCATGAAATGACATCTTTGCTCCTTTGAGTATATCAGGGTCAGTAATTATCTTGCCATCATTAAAGTTAAAGTGAACCTCTCCTTTCGGACCTTTAACTTCCTTTACTGTTTTGGCCAAATGTGTGATATTCTCATAACGTGGACCGAAGTAGATGCTGCCGTCCTTCTTAACCTGAAACCAGAAAATAAGGCGCCAAGTATTCTTATATTTGATTGCAATTCTTATCCTATCGTCGGGGTCTGGTTCATAATATGGGGCTACAGTCTGAACGCTCGAGTTTGGTTTGTTATCCTCTGAGGCAGGATTCGCCGCCATCCCATGGCACAAACAGCGGGGATATTATATTAAGAATGGTGCACTTGATGGGGAGGGTGTAAGACTCGCTCGGTTATCTTCATTTCCTGTATCCCTCTCCCCTTTCAGTGCTGGCCGATTTATATCACAACTTGCACTACCTCATTCATGACAACGCGCAGGTGGTGGAACAGCAAAATCACCAAACATTATGACCCATATAGCTATTTCTTAAGAGGGGCATTACAATCGCTGCTTCAATTCAACAACTTGTTGAACATGACCCATAAAACTTATGTCTATCGAACCCTACGCTTTCTATCAAAAGGTGATAGTACATGAGCATGAAGTACTATGTCTATATCTCTGATGCTAAGGTTGACATGTTATATTCTCAAATTCCTAAAAAGATGCTTGATAAAATTGCTGTTGAATTAGGCATTAGTCTTGGAATATTTAGCTTAACTGCGAAGGGAAAGGGCAATCAGGAGGAGACTTGTTATGAAAAACTAAAGGTGGTTGTAAATTACATAGAAAATAACATGGATGTTGGAACCATAGACCAACCGAAGACATACTTTAAGGGTTCGCTTCCAATGCGTTGGGGGCCGCTTTGGCGGGATGGACATGAAGAAGGTAAAAATTTAATTTACTTTGGTGCTGAAACAGCTGAAACAATCGTAGGTCTCGGCGGCTCAGAGTATCACATTATTGGAAACCAAAAAGGAGAATCATCACCAAGAACCTTCATGTCACTACCGCCCTTTATGGAATGGGCTTTGCGTAAGGAATTGGATATGTCTCTCATTACTCAGAGACATAATGATGACTTCAATGAACGAAATCTGGAGGCGAATATCTTCTCTTGCGTAGTTGGCGCAACACGCTCAATGAAAGGAGCCCCACAGCATCTAGAGTTTTTGGCAAAGAGACTTCGTGAAGGCTCCGATGAAGCATATAAACCAGAGTTCTTGGGAAAGCCAATCTATTTTATGAAAAATGGAGAACCTGTTGAACCATCTGAAGAATATGAGAAGTCATATCATGTTGTACTTGGTAGTCCGCTATATGTGGCCATGGTAGATTGATTAACTTGCTTAATAATTGACCAAGTTCCTTTAAAGATATCACATTTATCTCAATCTTCCGTATTATTATGGTAACTGTCAAAATGCCATAAATAGCAGATACCCTCCCCCTACCGTGCCAGCTGGGTTAATAATCAGCCATTCGTTGCTTGACTTCGTTCTCCATATGGTAGTAGTAACTATACAACAAATAATCGACGAAAGGATTTCATTCTTAAAAGAACAAATCAACCCAAATAACAAACCACAGATTAACAGCACCTTCCAGCTTCAAATAGACGCTATAAGGTCTGCTGCCGACGATTTGGAAAAAGTTGAAGCCATAATTAAGCAAAAGAAGGAGCTATTGAAGAACAGTAAGGATGTCAATGAGTCTGAGAGGTTGTTCGCAGAGCTAGATGGTTTAGAATGGTTGCAGCGACAGATAGCAAAATATACTTGAGGACAATGACAAAGAAGCAGCATCAGATTAATTGCTGTAGTATATGCGACAAGAAGCTAAAGAAATTCGCCAAAAGAACTGAAAATCCACTAGCATGTTGGGCTTGTCTGATTGTTGGTGTTGATAGTTGAACTTTTTTCTTTGATGAACTATGTAAGTTCCCTAATCGTTATCATGTTGTGTCAGCAGCAGTCTTTTCACCAAGCTTTTTCCTTCTGCTTTCATAGACTATGATGACGATACTCAATCCAATGAAGGCAAATTGGAATACTTCAGTAGCAAGTCCAAGTGGACTAATAGGACCCCCTCTTCCCGTGATTGGATTACCCGGCATTCTGGTGATAGCAAATAATGCGATTAGCACTATTGTTCCGCCAATACCGACCAAATACCATGGCAGTCCCCATTTTCTTATCATAGGAACTACCCAAAATAGCTGAGCTATCCCTGAAATTAGGAAGAATATGAAGAAGTTAAGATTAAAGCCCAATACATTTGAGGCTT
>DATDKS010000050.1:0-13927 GCA_036519825.1 Nitrososphaera sp.
TTTGCATTGCTATGATTTTATGCCTGCGTGCGAAATAAGGGGATAATTGTCTGACATGAATCAATGATCGTTTCGGACAAATAAGGACCATTTGAGCTAGCAAGCTCGGCGGACAACTTTGACAAAGTGTAACTCTACATATAGCATATGTTTTGAATCAATTTTTGGAACCCTTAGTAACTAGTCCATTAGGCCTCTTGTACATTAGTGCTTTACAGTAGGATCAGATTGATTTCTTACTAGATCCTACCTTGTCTTATGCCATCTGCTCCACACCTTTGGAGTAACTACCTTTTTGATGTAAAAACATGGAACACATTTATTGTGCAGAGGACAGACACACGCTTTGAAAGGAAAACTAGCGAAAGCCCTAGATGAAGTGCTAGAGCGCTAAAGAAGGCTGTCCTTGAGCTAGCAAGATCAAGCTATAGGATATAAATATGCAGTCTCATTGTGCTCAATCGACAGTATTTATTCTTGGCGAGAAGAGATAGTTCAATTTATATTATATATATACGTCGAAAGCCTGAAAAAGATAGAAATCATGAAAGCGGTAATTCTGGCAGCTGGACTGGGTACGAGGCTCCAGCCTTATACATTCTTTATTCCGAAGCCAATGCTCCCGCTTGGGAACAAGCCTCTCCTTGAATATATAATCGAGTGGTTGAAGAACGACGGGAATATCGACCACATTGTCATCTGTGTCAGCTATCTTCACCGAACAATAGAAGACTATTTTGAGGATGGAAACCGATTTGGAGTACATATCGAGTATGCAAGATCGGACCGACCTCTTGCAACAGCAGGCCAGCTTAAGACTGCCGAGAAGCTGCTTGAGGATGACTCCTTTGTGTGTGTATATGGAGATTCAGTCTATGAGTTCAATTTGCGCAAGATGATAAGACAGCATAAAGAGTCAAAGGCGTTTGTGACTATGGCGCTCCTCCAGTACTCCACCAAACTAAAGTATGGATTTATCGACATTAATGGTCATGATAGAGTCACCTCGTGGCGTGAAAAGCCTGAGATAAGTGGTCTGATAAACATCGGCTCTTACATTATGGAGCCGCAGTTTTTGAAGATAATACCCAAGTCGGGATCTTTTGGGATGGATGACGCGGTAAGGAAGGTACTGGAGCAAAGGAAGACCGTCAAAGGGTTTAGGATTGATAGCGGCTTTATCGACATCGGTGACAAAAAGTCATACTTGGATGCGTACAAACAATATGTAAGCAAGCTGGGCAAGATCTAGATGAGCCTAGCCCTGTTTGAGGATTCACACTGGCAGAACTTTGATCCAATTTCACTTACAAAGGCCACATTTGACATCAAGGTTGGGGCAAAGAGCTTTTTTGAAGAGCACCAGCTGGCACCTGAAACACTCCTTACAAGAGAGTATCTTGCACGTGTCACAGCAGAGCGGCACCCTAACTGCAAGGTGAACCCAAGCTCCCTAGATAGCGATACTGTGTTTGTCAATGGGCTCCTCCACCCTGCAGCAGTCTATCCTGACCGTCTGCTCAAGATAAGTCACACTTTTGCCATAACTGCCGACAACAGCGATAGGCTGCTTGTTGCAAGGCTCGACAGCAAAGACATAGAATACCTGCAGGCTTGCGTTGCAGCAGGCAAGAAGATAGATGTTAAGAAACTAAAAGTCGAGAAATTGACCAAGTTGGAAGATCAAGATGACACACAAGGCATTATCTCAGAGCCTTGGGACGTGATCAGAGTTCTTGAAAACGCCCTTGCAACGCAGGTTTCAACTATGAAAAATGAAACACAGCTAGGCGAAGATGTCACGGTTACTGGCAGCAACATCGTGAAAGTTGGGAAATATGTCTCAGTAGAGGCTGGAACCGTGCTTGATGTAAGAAATGGAGGTATTTACATAGGCCCTGGGGCTTATGTTGCTGCAAGCAGGATAGTGGGCCCCACATATATTGATGGTATGACGCAGGTCAAGCAGTTCACTATTATTGAAGCGAGCTATATCGGGTACAACTGCAGAGTTGGAGGTGAAATAGAACACTCTGTAATTTCTGATCACACAAACAAGGGCCACACTGGATTCATTGGCCATTCCTATCTCGGAGAATGGATAAACATTGGCGCCATGAGCACCACATCAGATCTCAAAATGACATATGGAAATATCAAGATGGACAGGGGCAAGAACAAGAAAATTGACACTGGCCAGAACAAGATGGGTTCGTTTTTCGCAGACATGGTCAAGACGTCAATTGGCACACTTGTTTACAGCGGCAGGCGGATTGGCGTTTCCTCTCACTTGCATGGCCTTGTTGCAGAGGATGTGCCAAGCTTTACTATTTATGGCAGAACCATAGGCGCAAGAAATGTCGAGCTGATGCTTGATTCGATTATAGAAACTCAGAAGAAAATGATGAGCCGACGCAACCAGACGATGAGCAAAGGATATGAACAAATGATAAGGGATGTATTTGCTATAACCGCATCGGATAGAAAGCGGCTCGGTGTCAAAACAGGCCGGTTTTCCCTATAATGCTACATATAGTTAATTCCTTGATTTTCTCTCCAGAGGCCCAGCCTCTGATGCAGCCACGGGTAAAAGTTGGCGTCACCATTTTCAAATTCTTTCTTAATTATTCTAATGATATTCTTTGATACAGTTCCTGGTTTGCCATATATCTGCTTTTTGTGTCGTAGTTTCAGCCCCAAACCATCTTCTCTGTTGTAAGCCTCCTTAACCATAGACACTATCCACCCAGCATTCAGTGGTGGAACAAGCATGTTGCTCTGGGCCTCAAATATTGTTTCTGGCCTGTCAGTGTTGAGTCTGACCGTCATAGATGTTACCTTGGGAAAATAGAGCAGCTCCTCCTGCATTGAACCAGAATCTGTCATTTCAGCCCAGCAACGTCCGCTGTCAAGGAATTCTATAACATGCGCATATTCTTTCCATAGAGGTGTCATCAGTAATCTGTCCGGATACTGCTGGGCAAGACTTTGCAACTTGAATTCAAGATCATATTGTTTGAGTGCTGCTACTGTGGCGTTTAGCAAGACTAGAACAACCTTCTTGTCTGTGTTCTTGATAAGTTCAGCAAGCCCTCCTATGATTGCCATAAACCGCCTCTGCGTCAAGTTTTCCCTCCTGTGAATGTCCATTCTTATCCAATCATCTTTTTCTAGCTGGGGGTAAAAAGAAAAAATACTCTGTTGGGGCTTTTCCTTTCTTTTAATGTCGATTGCATCTACAACAGAGTTGCCGACAACGTAGACAAAATTCTCTGGATATCCCTCCCTCACTAGATTGTCTTTGTTAAGCTTGGTTGGAGCAAAGAAGAACTGTGTGCCTGCTGAGCATATCCATGTGTCGATCTGTTCTGGAAAGGGTTCTTCCCTCGCAAAAAACCATCTGCCGTCCAATTGGCTGCTCACAAACTCCTGTATCTCAGTTCTTGTAGGCTCTCGTCGTACGTTTAGTAACTTTATGGCTTGGGGGCTCATAGAACGAAGGCCTGCCTCATTCTGCCCAACCTTCTGGCCCATGCCAAAGACCCATGCAAGCGGGGCGATGCCCGCCACCAGTGTATCACCATGCACTATGGGAAGCAGAGACTCAGTCCCAAACTGCTTCTTGCAGTACCTGCCAAATGAACCGAACTTGACTATTAACTCGCTTGCCTTTTCCATCAGGTCTCCCCGTATCTGGAGGTTGCAGCCAACGAACTTCTCCAGATTGAACTCCTTTATACCGAATTTGAGTACTTCGTCAAAATGTTGACCTGTGTCAATGACGAACACCGGCAGGTTTTCCCTTAGTGCTTCGAGAACAAGTGGCGCCTGCTTGTAAAAGTCAGGCTTAGTGCCAGTGACTATCGCAAGAACAGGACTTTTATCCCTACGAGCCTTGGCAAAAACCGAGTGGACGTTGTCTGACACTTTGATGGGCAGTGGGTTCGTTGACACGTCAATTTCCCTAAAGCCACTAGTATTCTCTCTCAACGAAGATCATCCAAGTCTCTGCTGTGGATGTGCCTCCTCTTTGACACAGCAAGCATGTAGCCACCTATTCCAGTTACGCCTGCGCCAGCTGGCATAAAGATGTAGGGTGCGACACCAACTGCTCCCACAACATACTGGTGCGGGATCTTTGGCACCATGGCTAGGCTGATAGTCATACCTGCAATTATTATGACGCCGGCCACTAGCAGCAGCGAGCCTCCCACCCTAGAGCCATAGGTCTTGGCTATCATAAATGCAAAGCCAGCAAGTATTAGACACGGAGCAGCCGAGATAAATATGAGCTGGATCAGCAGGCTCCCAGGCTCAACCACGCGCTCAGGTCCGCTGCCTTCGGGACCAATCAAAAAGTTGTAAAATGATATCAAAAGCGTGACAAACATTGCCGCCAGGCCAAGTGAAGCGAGCGAACTCCAGTCTTCCAGCTTTAACTTCATTATTAGTACATGACACTCTATCAGGCAGTTGATAATTAAATGATATGGTCCATTACAAGTCCTAGGTGGCGACCACATGCATCATAAGGGTCTCCTGATGCTACCTAGCAGGATGCTATAATCTATACGAGTATGGACATAGAGAAAGCTGGCCCATAATTGAAAACACCCACGGCACGGTCGGGATTGTTACGATGCTCATTGATTGCAATCTCGCCCTCCAATCCAAAGCAAGAGCGACTTATCAACGTGCAATAAATGATAATATTTAGAGCAATTCACAGAACACATAGAAGAGTATCTGTAGAATTTAATGATCGCAATTTGTGTAGGTTAGTACTACACCTGGTGGAAAGATCCTTTCAACAAATAGAATATAATATATTCCATTACTCGCATTAACTAGAGAATGATAACATCTATGTCACAACTTCCGCATGAATATCACTGAGTTAACATCATCGACAAGCATTTTTGGTACCATAATAGCGTGGACTCATTATTTGCAGTAGCAAGCAGCACAGCTAATCTCTGAACTGCAGGGTATATTTAGAGAATCCTTCCCCTCTGCTTCTTGCTATTGCTCTCTGGCTGGCACCTGGTAAAAGTATTATACACTTTTTGACAAAATCATTTGGTCAGACAATTCCTACAAGCCCTGCGAGCTCCTTTCTGCATGATGAGCCCAGTATTTCAGCTGATTTTTCTGGTCTTACAGTGTTTATGAAAACTCCAAAACCCCGCTCAAGGCCCGACCAGGTATTCATTTGGGGATACACCTCAATATGCCAATGGATCAGGCGACTGTTCTTCTTCTCTGGCGACAGATGGAATACAAGGTTGAATGGAGCATTCTTGAGTGCCTTTGACATACCCCCAAGTGTAGCTCGCAGCATCAGTGCAAGGTCATTGATCTCCTTCTGTGTTATCTTTGAAAATGACGTAATGTGTCTTTTTGGATAGATCCAGAACTCGTATGAGTAAGTAGGAGCCCAAGGACAAAACGCAATGAAGCTATCAGTCGCAAGAATCTGGCGCGGGCCATTTGATTCAACTCCGATTACGCTACAAGCGGGACAACTGCCGTTCTCATTCATGAACCTGTGTGAGCCTTCTGCTTCCATCTCTATAACTGGAGGTATAGTAGCAAAAGTAACGATATTTAGGTGAGGATGGGTTAACTGTGCGCCTGCCCCTGCACCGTTGTTGACATAAATTGAGACATAAGTCACACTTTTTTGGGTGTAAAGCCACCTTACACGGTCTTGGATAACCACAAGGACATTGCCCCACTGCTCTAGAGAAATCTCAGAGAGGCTCTGATTGTGATCTGGTGACGCGACCACTATCTGATGATATCCGTAGGCCGGCTCGCTATACAATGGCTTGTCACCGTAGGTAGTGGCTGAGTCAGTTACTACTACTGGTTGTTGGCTCTGAAATACCCTTACTGACCAGTCATCTATTATGTTGTCCTCGCTGTCTGACAGGCGTTGGAGCATGCCCTCCTTGACCACAAGCGCAAGAACGGCCGGCTCAGTCATCAACTCATTACCAGGGCAATATGGGCAACTACCTCCATCGTCAGATCTGTCCGCTGATACAGCTAGGCTAACATCAGGCATCACAACAAACCTGTCGAGAACATAATCTTTACGCAGATCTCCCAAACCTTTCAACCTAGGAAAGGCTCTAGTTGCTTTTAATTAAATGTTCTGTAACTTTTAGTTCCCGAGCGAAAATTCGAAAGCCCTAACACAACGTAAGCAGATATACTTTTCTTTTCTTTTGATGCCAAAATCTTCTGTCCTCTGCCCTCTATTGTCTATTACTGTGCGGTGGCAGAAAGTGCATTGCTCCTCCTCCTGCAATTACCCTTACTAAGGGAGGCTGGTTCTATTAAGGAGTATATATGGTTTTTACGTTAGGCTAGGCAGCCAATAGTATATGTGCGTATGCACACATATGCATATGGCATTGGATAACGATATTAGAAATATCATCGAAGCAGTTATTGAAAATGACATGGCGGCTCCAAAGATTCCTAAAAAGCGTGTGCCGAAGCTGAAGCATGTCTGGAAATGCAATCAGGCCCCTGATTTTCTTTATGGGCACCGAGTAGGCTACTACAAGGGCTTAGCGGAAGGAATAATTCTTGAGCGATACAGGCGTCAGCTTACCGAAGAAGAGGATAACGAGATTTTTGAAATAGTTTCATCATATATTAAAGTGTTGAGAAAATATTTTGCGTATTACAAAGACAGACGCACAAAAAATTAAATTGCTCAGGCATTATTTCATCGCTATGAATGATACCAAGTTAGTATATGTTTTGCTTGACGGCATTGGCGACCTGCCTCACTCTTCATTGAATAATCTTACACCGCTTGAAGCGGCGTATACTCCTAACCTTGACGCCCTGGCAAGAAATGGTGCAATGGGAAGCGTCATCAGCGTAGGCAAGGGAATAGCACCCCAGTCAGATATTGCAGTTTTCAACATGCTGGGCTATAACTTTAAAGATGGTAGCTATGTAGGCCGCGGAGTCATCGAGTCAATAGGTTCTAATATTGATTTCCGCGAAGGCGATCTTGCACTGCGGGGCAACTTTGCGACAGTCGACGATAATCTAAAGATAGTAGATAGACGTGCGGGCAGGGTCATTAGCACCGAGGAAGCGAAGTCCGTGTGCACGACGCTGAGCGACAATATTACCTTCAGCGATAAGGGTGGTTCTGTCACCTTGGAGCCGACCATTGCACACAGAGTGGTCATAAGGTTCAGACATTCCAAGATGAAATTATCTGACAATATTACCAATACTGATCCTGCATATGATAAAGTAGATGGCATGGGAATAGCCAAGGCAGTCAACAATCAAGATTTATATATACAGGAATCTAGGCCCCAAGAAGACACGGAGCAGGCCAAGATCGCTGCAAGAATGCTCAATGAATTTACTATTCAAGTTGTGCAACTTTTAAGGGATCACCCAATCAACAGAACAAGAGTAGCAGCTGGTAAAAAGCCTATGAACTGCATTCTCGCGCGCGATTCTGGCAACAGGTATCCAAACGTCGAACCTATTAACAAAATGTATAACATGAGTATAGGAGGCATTGTTGATATGCCAGTCGAGATTGGAATAGCTAAAGTGCTGGGAATAAAGATGTTCCAAGCAGGTGACACTGTTGACTATGAGAAAAAAGCAAAAGTTGCTGCAGACAGTCTCAAGTCGGTTAATATAATTTATGTTCACATCAAGGGGCCAGATGAGTTTGGCCACGATGGCAACGCAAGGGGGAAAAAGAAGAATATCGAGGATATTGACCGACGTTTCTTTGGCACACTGATGCAGGAGTTAAACAAGATGGATACTGCCATAGTGATTTCTGGCGACCATTCTACACCATGCATAAAAAAGGGGCACAGCGATGACCCGGTTCCTCTGTTGGTTTCCGGCAGCAGAGTAAAGCAGGACGGAAGCGCAAGGTTTACTGAAAACTATGCCAAGCGCGGCAGACTAGGCCTTCTGCTAGGAGCAGACGTGCTTCCAACTGCTATCAAGTTGGTTAGCTAGTTAGAGCGGCGAGATTCCCAGAATTTGCCACAGATATTTTCTATAGTATGCAATAAGGACGAGGCCGACTATTACAGGCGTTATCCCGTATTCAAAATAGCCGAATACTACTAGGAAAAGTCCAACGATCAACATCGCAAGCCCTACCATAGGGTTGAAATACTCAAACTGCAATTGCAGAAGGACGTTATAGACATAAATCTAAAAAAGCCTTTTCCCTCAACTTCTTTCAGGCATCTTCTAAATTTTTTCTTCCCTTAATACTTACCTCGGATTGAAGCGGCGGCCAAAGCCCCTAATCTGATTACGAGGCCTTTTGGCAAAACCAGCACCGAAAACTTTGGATCCGACTAGACGGCTTGTCCTATCCGTCATCGTTATAACAGACGCATACGGCGTCCTCACGGGACCAATTAACTCTACCACCCTACCGACCTTCCTGCCTGATCCATCGATTAACAGCTCCCCTGATTTGACCCGTTCAGCACCGGAGGCATTCAGTTTTACTATCAGCCTACCACTTCTTGCAAGATGTATTATTTCTCCGACCTCGTCTGCTTGAGTGATGGGCATAATTTGATTACTTGCTGATATGGCTTTTGCGCCAGATATTATTGTTATTTTTTATAAGCGATAAAAAACTTGTCGAGTCGCTAGCGGGTTATGAAAAAAAAGCAAACACACATCTTCTTCTTCTTCTTCTTCTACAGCAACTATTTATTTCGTGGTGGATCTTTGAGTGCTTCTCCTTAACAATTTGTTAGCTACTTCGTCAATCATCTGAGATTTTTTAATACCTTCCTTTTTTGCCACCATTATATAGCCCGACCTGACAAATGATCTACGAGGGAACCTTGCATCGCTGTTTATCTCTTGATCCAAAAATTGGAAGCCTGCCGCTCTGGCAGCCTCGACTAACTCCTGAACACTAGGGTCAAAGACTGCCTTGTCACGCTTCACCTTCCTGCCTTGGCGTCTCTTTAGGTTCCTGTTAAAGTAGTCAAGCCAAAGCACCACGTGTTCGTAATCTTTCAAGAGAGTTTCTCAGTCCTCGAGGGTTTTAAGACTTTGTGAAAATTATATATTGCTTGTGCCTGTGTTCGTGAGCGGGCTCGCAAGCAATACGTGACTTGACTTATCTGGATCTTGCTTGCCAGTGAAATGCGTCATCGGAGGAGAAGCACGCCGTACAGCTATTGGTGTTGTCAAGTGTGTAGGTTATCTCAAGGCTATAGAAATTATTACTACCACCGATATTGGGGCTAGCCGCACCAGTCCTCTCATGGGTTCTTCTACCGCCTTCCAGCCAACTGGCCGGGATGCTCAGCTCGCCTATCCATCTGTTAGGTTGTTTGGTGTCCTGAACGAATGCGGTAGAAAGTGATGTCTGGCTCTTTATCTTGGTGGCACCTTCCTCCAACTTGTCAAGGTTTTCTGATTTGGCGTTGTTTACCAGCCTGCAGGCAACCGACCTTACACCTTCCCCCAAATCAACCTGAAGCAAGAGCCGTCCTGATTCAAGTGAGTTTAGCGACTCGGCAGGTGAAGGCTTGCAGTAAAACTCCACCGGATGGGGGCAGGCAGCTCTGTCTTTTGGATCAGGACCATCCCATGATAAATGCACAAAGAAAAGAGTCCTTGTTTGCTCTTAACAATTACTATATAGCGTATCACTAAGTCTTTGCTGTCGTCTTGATCAAAACGGCGTTGACTACTCCGTCTTGTCCTGGTCTTGATACGACGCTGGCTGTTCCGCTTTCGCTCTCGATAACGGCGCCTTTGCTCACTACGCCCCTTCTTTCATAGTCCCGGTTTGCTGGGTTCTTGGTGACCCTCAAGATCTTGGATTTTGTCACCTTATTGTTTTCCTGATCAATTACATTGGCAAACTCGGCAGTCTTGAAAGCGACTTTGATGTTGTTGCCTCTAATCCTTCGGACAACGATCTGGCTAGGGCCGACTACGGCTTCATTTGGATACCTGTCAATCTCGAACTTACGTCTTCCTCTCATGGCAACCTTGCGCCCGCCAGTTAGCTTGCGTCCCCCAAGGTTTTCTATCGATTTTCGCATAGTAGTGTAATAGGTAATTTTTCTCAGCTCTAATTAAGTCTTTTCTGGCTGCTGAGACTGGCTTGTGGCTACGGTCGCAGCTGCTGCCCCTGCTGCAGCTGGTAATAGTGATGAGGAGGGGGTATGTTTAGTGCTAGGGCGCTGCGGTGTCTGCTTGCTTGACTTTGTGGTGGCGGCAGCAGTAGTGCTGGTAGCCGTCGTAGTCACTAGCTTGTTTTTTACTTCATTGAGGTCTGTTATGCCAAAGTAGCTCTGGAACTTAGGCGTCGTTCGGTACACTTTAAGCCGGCCAAGGTTTTCATGCTCTACAAACTGCATCTGCTCAAGCACCTTGATGTGAACATACACCTGACTACCTCTTATCTGAACTAGTCTCTTTGAAGTCACTGGCTGTTCATAAGCAACGTAAGAGAGTGTCTTGAGTGCCCCTGATGGAAGCAAAGGATGCTGGGCGAATTTGCGTACTAGCGGAGTGTATTCTGGCCTCAGCTGGAATACATATCTACCGTCTTCAAGTTGAGCTATCTCAATTGCTCTAAAGGTTGACTTGGCTTTCGTTGCGAGGTCCTTTACCGCCCTATGAGTCTTTTCCTTGGAGTTGGTACCTGATGCCTTTATCAACTCGTCAAGTGAAAGCGGCCTCCCTGCACAGTATAAGGCCGCTTCAATTCTAGCGGCAATTTCGGCTTCCGGAAGTGGCGGCTCGTGCAAAGTGTGTCTCTCTGTATTCCGAAGAATTGATTTATTACTTTATTGCTCTGTACTGCCATTATTGCTATTACTATTTTATCCTCTGTTAAGGCTGGGCGAGGGTCATCTTAATGTCTTCTAAATCTTCATGTGGGTGATCAAGCTGAATCTTGCACTTCATTGCAAGGTAAAGCATAGCTATAAAGCACCTTGCCATTTCAACTGGCTCCAATTTATTAACCAGCGTCTTGAACATTAGCATACCATCTGCGGCTACAATGTCATAGATCATGTCTTCGTAATCTTGGATTATCTTCTCAAATTTGATAAGATATTGGTCAAAATCGAAAGTCTGGATCGGTTCAAGCTCAATCTCTTGTTTCCTTCTTTTCGAACGGGGATTTGCAAGCTCCATTATCATATTTTCTAGCATGTGGAGCAAGTCTTCGACCGACGCCGGATATGTTGACTCAATTCTGAATGGCAGTTCGATTGGGTTTAGCTGCGGTATAGGTAACAGCTGCTCCTCCTCGTTGCTTGGGTCATTAAGGCCTTTCTTCTGCATTGCTATTTTTTCAAGTACAAAAATGCTTTCCACTTTTAGCCGATAGATCATAGAAGAAGAGACTGCCGCTAGTCCGCAAATGCGAAGATCTTTATTACCTGTCGCGTTGAGCAATCGTAGGAACATCTCCAGCAAGGACGTAATGTCGATTTGCCAGACATCCTTCCTGATAAGGAGCGACGGATTGAAAAGCAAGTTCAGTGGTGCTTGTGCAATTGCCCTTCTTGTGTCTGACGGCCCTGATTCCTTCTGGTACTCCTGGTTGTGGTCCTTCTCTTCTTGCCCTTGCTCCCCTTCAACCAATTTTTTTCTCTATCTATTCCTCGATTAGCCAAGTCCCCTTTTAATACTTGTTTGCAAAGTACGTCTGTCGTATCTCTCAGTCACTATTTTTATAAAGGCTCACAATGGAGAGCTCATTTACGGCTAAATGTTAAAGTTTATGCGATCTTGCGTTGCTTTCTATTGCTTCTTCTCATGCAAAGAATTTGCCTGTCGGCGCCTCTACTTGTTTGGGTATTTGGTATTTTTCCATTTTGTCTTTGTAGATATCCTGAGAATGCGTTTCCCCAAGAAAGAGTGTTATTTCTGTGACAGAAGAAGCAGAAGAAGAGTGCTGTATACAACCGTTAAATTAGATAGCTCACTAGAATACCAATGCCGGACAGACATCTGCCTTGTGGCTGCGCCATAGAGTGGGATGAAGAAGAGACTACTGTCGTATTTTGTAACCGTCACACTTTTGATTATTTTGACTGGGACGGAACGGACAGAGACTTTGTCAAAATGGTTGCGACACCGGGGCAAAACAGTGGCAGAAAAGAAGACCGAATCGGACTCTTCGAGATGCGGTAAAATAATAAAAAGACTGGTTTACACACCATAATTTGTATAGATATTTATTTTGATCTTTGGCCTCATATTCTTGCAAGAGGCAGAGACACACAGAGATTGCCAAGAAACAGAAAGCAGACTCGTAGGTTAATCACGTTTGGAGGTATTGCAATTATTGGTGCACTAATTGCCTTTATGGTATTGCTCCAGGTAGAAGCATCGCGGAATAATGAGTTCAAACGAGCGTTTGAAAAAATAGTAATTGATACAAGCGCATTGACACAAGAATATACGGCACAAGAGGAAAAGTGGCTGTCAAGGGACAACAATACAATGGTCCAAGTTATTGACCAGTATTTGCCTAAGTATGACCAGCTGATAGAAAGGTCGAAGGCGTTGAACACGCCTGAAAAATACAAATCAGCACAAGAGGATCTTGTCAGCGCTATCGACTTAGAAAGACAGAGCTATCAGCACTTCCGTAACTACCTTATGACAGGAAATGCGAGCGAATATGGAATATCCTCTGATATGATTTCAAGGTCGCTTGAAGAGAGCATTAACGCTGATGCGGCTATTAAAGCTGCGGGCTAAATGCACGGATGTATGTGGGTCTGTCACCTAGGTTTTAATTAAGGTACAGAAGAGAGAAATGTTGCTGACACCCGCAGTCCTCGGGATCGCAGTTGTTAGAGACGCTGGGCCCATAGTTCAGCTTGGATAGAATGGCTGCCTGCGGAGCAGTTGGTCGAGGGTTCGAGTCCCTCTGGGCCCGCCTAATTTAAAAAAACGTTCAAAAAATGGACCCAATGCTGTTAACAATTCTGAAAAAGCTAGGGATGATGATTGGAGCAAAAGCAGGAGATGTAATATGATACTATAGGACAGACAAGGGAATTTCAACTAATTCTCAGGAATTAAGAGCTCGTAAATACAAAGAAATGCTCATTACTACCGTCAAAGATGTACTTGAATTATTTTTTAGAGATTACAGTGAATTTGCACTGATTACTCCCACGAGAAATTTGGGTCATGTGAACCTCAAACTGATAATGATTTTCCTGGGTGATAGCAGGCCTATTGAATGTAGTATTGTTGATAATGATGAGGATGAGGAAGATATACATACGGACAAAGATTCATTCTTGACTGTTAATTGATGGATATTGATACATCTCTCTCGTCTTATAATACATAAATAACTTCATTAGCTGGGGTCATTAACTGTGATTTCAAATATTTTTAATTTACTTATTTAAGTCAAATCAAGATTAAAAACAGGGAGAACCATCATCTTTATTTACTGTACCTTATATACCTCCGTAGTTGGATGAAAAGTTTTTAATCGATAATCTCCTTATTGGCATGACTGGATCAATAGGAGTTATATCATATTCAGAGTTTATCTTCCTATTAAGAAAAGATATCGCAAAAAATATTAATGTAATTATGTCAAAAAATGCGACAAAATTTATTACTCCTTTTTCCATCAGAGTTCTGTCAGGTAATTTTGTCTTCACTGACACTTTTGACGAATCCGAAAAGATATTCGTTCCTCATCTTGAATTGGTTAGAAACTCTGACCTTTTTTTGATAATGCCAGCTACAGCTAACATCATTGGAAAACTTGCCAACGGGATTTGTGATGATTTAATATCTACTTGTGCAATTGCAGCCAAAGTTCCTGTGGTAGTGATACCGAATATGAATTCAGATATGTGGTTTAGTAAAGCAAATCAAA
>DATDKS010000051.1:0-37734 GCA_036519825.1 Nitrososphaera sp.
AGGTAGCTATGAGGGCAAGTATCCAAAGGACCTGTTCAATAAGACAGTGATTGTAAACGAGCAGGTGATGGGACGTGTTGCAAAGGAAACGAATGATCAAATAGTTGTTTTTAGCGATTCTGGTAATTTACGGTTTGACATCCCCAAGTCTAAGATCACGCTTTCAGGAGGCTCTGTAATGGTAGGAGAGCCGCTTGAGCAGTATGCAGTTGACAGGGACGCGCCAATGCCGGAGGATAGAAGCCTTAGACCATCTGCTGAAGAAATACGGCAAAAGGCAGGGGAGATGCCTGCAGCGAACGAGAAATACAGTTCGGTGGAAGAGCCAACTATTCCTATAGAAGAGAGGAAGCCATCGATGGTGGAGGAAAAGGTTAGAGGTGCTGCTACGGAGGTCAAAAGCTCTGTCGGTTATGAGTTGGGACAGGCTTCCAAGGCAGTCAAGGAAAAGATGAAGGATGCAGGTGAAGCCGTAGTAAACGTTGACGTAGAAGGAGCAGCAAGCCGGATCAAGGATGTGGCTCAAACAGGAGCTGAATCCGTAAAAGAGAAAATTGTGGCAGCTCAGAGCAGTACAGAAGCTGGGCTGAGTGTAGAAAGCTCAATGAAAATTGAAAAAGAATTAAAACAGCCATCTACAGAGACTGATCTAGGGAGCTATGAGGGCAAGTATCCAAAGGATTTCTTTAACAAGACAGTAATTCTGAATGACCGTCCGATAGGACGTGTTGCAAAGGAAACTGATGACGTTATTGTCGTGTTCAGCGACACCGATAGTTCAATAAGGTTTGACATTCCAAAATCAGAGATATCTACAGCAGGGGCTTCTGTCATTGCAAACGAGGACCTGCTTTTCCGATACAGAACTCACAGAGACGCGCCAATGCCGGAGGAGAGAAGCCTTAGACCATCTGGTGAAGAAATACGGCAAAAGGCAGGGGATATCCCTGAGGGGCCGACTCTCCCGATAGAAGAGAGGAAGCCATCGATGGTGGAGGAAAAGGTTAGAGGTGCTGCTACGGAGGTCAAAAGCTCTGTCGGTTATGAGTTGGGACAGGCTTCCAAGGCAGTCAAGGAAAAGATGAGTGATGCAGGTGAAGCCGTAGCCAATGTTGACGTAGAAGGACTAGCTAGACAAACAGCAGGTGGAATCAAGGATTTGGCTCAGGCAGGAGCTGAATCCGTAAAAGAGAAAATAGGAGCAGCTCAGAGCAGTACAGAAGCTGGGCTGAGTGTAGAAAACATGATGAAATTTGAAAAAGAGTCGAAGCAATCTTCTACAGAGACGGATCTAGGGAGCTATGAGGGCAAGTATCCAAAGGACCTGTTCAATAAGACAGTGATTGTAAACGAGCAGGTGATGGGACGTGTTGCAAAGGAAACTGATGACGTTATTGTCGTGTTCAGCGACACCGATAGTTCAATAAGGTTTGATATTCCAAAATCAGAGATATCTACAGCAGGGGCTTCTGTCATTGCAAACGAGGACCTGCTGTTCCGATACAGAACTCACAGAGACGCGCCAATGCCTAAGGGCAGAGCGTTAAGAGCTTCAGTGCAAGAAATACATGCGGCAGCTGCAGAGCAATTAGAAATTGAGAAGAAAAGCACAACTGCTGACTCAATAATGGAAGAAGGAAGCCAGCTTGCAACTATGCCAAGACCTGAAACCACTTCTGTGTCAAGGCCTGAAGGATATATCGACACGGAGTCAGAAATATCAAAGATGATCAAGGGTGCACTTGCAGAGCTCAAAGAGATAATAGTGGCAGGGACCAAAGTTGCGAAGAAGAAAGCCAAACAGGCACAAGAGAGTGCTGCAGAAAAGCAAGCGGAAATGGATGGAGAGGCTATATCGAGAATGGGTGACCTTGCAATGAGGTTTGCAGACTCGTTTGAGGATGTGCTGTCTGAGATAAGGACAAGGACATATGGAGACCAGGTGCAGATCTACACTGGCTTTATAAAGCTGATTGACCAGCAGCGCACCCTAGTGGTTGCACGTCGAGACTTTGCCGAAAGGTTGAAGGATTCAGTTAATCTCCCTGTAGTCGAACCTGGAGATATGGAGACCCGCAAACTGGAAGCACCACCTGAGCTGCCAGAGGAGCTCGAGGGGAACAGAACCTCACCTGAGCACAAGGACACAAATACTACTACCACAAGAAGAAAGAAGCGAGTTGGTAGTAGTAAGACAACCAGAAGAAAAACTTAGTAGTGTAAGCGCGAATTTTCGTAGAATTGCTGATCCTCTTCGGCCATCACTACTTGCTTGTGACAATTTTCACACAGTAGATACCTGGCGTTGGCAGGCAACACTTTCTTGCACCTACCGCAGAATTTCTTCAACAATGGTAATAATGCACCTTTCTAAGATAAAACCATGACAACAGAAATCTAATTAAGGATGATATTCAACATGAAAATGGCCGACTGTATTGGCTTTGCAAAATCAAGTTTCCAACGCCTTATCTTATGCAACCAGTAAGGGATTCCAAATACATCCTAACGCGTTTGCCATGTTAAAGGGCCTTGATGCCGATGTGCTTAAGATAATTCAGGAAATAATCAAGATGAAAAAGCCGACGAAAAATGCAGTCATAGTAGTTGACGACATCAAGAGTTTAATAGAACCAAAAAAACAAGAAGATCCGATCGAGCAAACTTGCACGGTGCTTATCGATCCGACACCGGGGGTTACCACGGGCGAAGGTGTGGAAGGCTATACAGCATTGTTTCGTAGCAGATTTGAGAAGACAATGCGTATTTTAGCCCAGCGGCCAGACAGCAAGCGCATATCAAAGGTGTCGGCTGTTAAGCAGAGAGTCAGGATGGGCAAGCAGGTTGAAAGAGACGAAAAGAGCCTCCATGGCAGCGCTAGCTCGATCATAGTTGCCGGCCTCCTAATGTCAAAGCGCACCAAGAGAAACGAGGTTGAACTAGCAATCGACGATTACACAGGGATCCTCACTGCAATTTCTACGATAGAAGATGTAAAAAAACATGCCTCAACCCTTGCGCTTGACCAAATGGTGATGCTCGAGCTTGAAAATGGCAAAGGAAGGCCAGGGTTAACGATTAAAAGTGTTATGATGCCCGACATTCCTGACCATTTGCCCAACAAGAGCAGGACGGAAGCATACGCGGCGCTGATCTCTGACTTGCATGTTGGTAGTAAGTATTTCATGAAAAGCGAGTTTTTACGATTCTTGGACTGGCTATCATCCTCTGATGACGACATTGTCAAGAAGATCAAGTTCCTCTGTGTTGGAGGTGACTTAATTGACGGTATTGGTATATTTCCAAACCAGGACAAAGAGTTGTTGGAAATAGATGCAGCAAAACAGATGAATCATGCCGCACAGTTGCTGGCAAAGGTTCCTAGACATATCAAAGTACTGGTGATACCTGGCAACCATGACCTTGGGAGAAGGGCACTTCCACAACCTGCAATCCCGAGGAAGGATCTGGGCGAGCAGGTGTGCGGTCTTGAAAACTGCATGATGCTTGGCAACCCTGCTTTTGTTGAACTCAATGGTGTTAAGGTGTTAATGTATCACGGCCAGAGCCTTGACGACATCATCGCAACAACATCAGGGCTAAGCTATTCTAAGCCGTCAGAGGCCATGAAAGTACTTCTCAAGGCTCGTCACCTTGCTCCCATATACGGCGAGCGTACACCTATTGCCCCAGAGCAAGAGGACATGATGGTTATTACAGAAGTGCCTGACATTCTGCACTCAGGGCATGTACATGTGGTCGATGTGGAGAGCTACCGCGGCACCCTTGTTGTAAATTCAGGTGCTTGGCAGAGCCAGACAAAATACCAGCAGACAATGGGTATTACGCCGACGCCGGGCATGGCTGTGATAGTCAACCTAGCAACACTTCAGCCTGTAGTGTATGATTTCAATCAATAAGCGATGTAAGACTGATATCGTCTTTGAGCGCTTCCTCGACTGTCGTCAGAGGTATCATCATCCTGATCTTTTGGGACCTACCATACCGACCTTGATTGATTATGTCTGTTGAAACTATACCGAGCAAATCCAGCTCGTTTATTATCTGAGTCATACGCCGCTGGGTAAGCGGTTTTTGTTCTGTATGTTTGCAAAGGGATAAGTAAATATCATACACTTTGCCAGTTGTTCCATTTGTTGATTTTATTATAGCAAGAATGACAAGCTTATGATGCGTCGGCGCGTTCTTTAGTGCGACAAAAGGTGCATCCCTTTCAATCCTGTCTTCGCCTGCACGCACATGTTTTTCATCGACCTTGGTGGTGCCTTCTCTTTCTGCAAGCTCGGCTGCAACCCTCAACAAGTCAATTGCCTTTCTTGCGTCGCCATGCTCCCTTCCCGCTATTGCTGCACACAAGTTGACTGCCGCTTCAGAAATTGCACCTTCTGTGAAGGACAACTTGGCGCGCTCCTGTAATATCTGACGTAGCTGATCTACTGTGTAAGGGTTGAAGACTATTTCCTCCTCGCTGAGGCTACTTCTTACTCGCGGATCAAGTTTGTCCTTGAATGTAAGGCTGTTAGAGATTCCTATGAGTGTAATAAAGCCACCCTTCATCCTCTGGTTGACCCTTGTAAAATTGTAAAGGATATCATCGCCACTCCTTTCTACAAGCGAATCTATCTCATCTATAACCAAAACAAGATTAAGTTTTTTTCTTTGTATGAAGTTCAAGACCCTGTCTGTTGCTTCGCCCATCGACAGGCCGGTAAAGTGAACTTGTTTTTCCTGCCCCTTGTTGATTCCTAGCTCTTCTGCAATTTCAAAAATCACCTTATATGCGCTACCTCCTGCAATCTTTGCATTTACAAAAAGAACCGTGACATCTGTATTGAGCTCGCTAGCTTTCTTTGCTAGCCTATCTACGACGCTTCTTGCTGCAGCAGTTTTGCCGGTACCAGGCTTGCCAAATAGGAGAAGGTTTGACGGCCTAGCACCTTTAAAAATTGTAGATAACACTTGGGCAAGTGCTTTGGTCTCTTCATCCCTAAAAGGCAATTTTTCTGGTACATAATCAATAGTAAGGGCTTGGCGATTCTTAACAAGCGATCTGCCACTTGCCGCTTTGGTGAAAATGTTATCAATGTCAAAGCTCAATTATTATCTATCAACTCACTTGTGTGTGCGCAATTTTAACCCGCCGCCCCCTGTTTTTCTTTTGCAGAACAAAAGTTTGTTAACTTTTTCTTAACAGTGATATTAACAGGTGAGTTTTAAAGTACAAAATCAATTATAATTAACTTTTACATCATCTTAATGATACTGTAAACCATAAGCTCAGAGAAGGACCTGCACAAGAAAACAAGGGGTGGCGGCATGTAAGAATATTTCATAGTTGATTAACTATGTTAGCACTACTAGATCATCAATATGAAAAAAGGCATAAAAATAACCCCTTTATTTCCACTGGAGCGTTAACATGAACACTGGGGCTGTTAACAGCACAAATTGGAACCCCACCATTTCCACTGGAATAGAGATCTCGTAGTTCTTTACCATAAGATTAGTTAACTGAAGATGATTGTTAACCAAAGTTTCCTCTCTCTCATGCACGGTTAATTTCAGCTAAGCTATTTGTTATCATCATTGGCATAGCTCATGTTAAGTGTTAAGACTTTAACAAGTTAAGTAACTTTACACGTATGAACTCTGGAAAAAAGCGATTCAAGATAGAATTGGAGGATGCAGAAGGAAGCAAGTATAACCTCTCATTAGAAGGCAATGTATCAAAAGAGAAGATAATGAAAATAGTCGAGTTCATGGATCTCATAAACATTGAGTCCAATGGGAACAATGAAAGCGAGACCTATAAGAGCAACAGACCAAATCCCGCCTCAGTGGGCGACAAGATATGGAGTCTGATTGAGGGCAAGTTCCCATATGGTGGATTTACCTCTACTGATATCCTCGAACTGTATGAGGATCAATATAATGAGCCTATCAAACTGAGCATTATCTCAACTTATCTTTCGAGATATGCTGAGCGGGGACGACTTATGAGGACTCGACAAGGGAAGGAGTGGATCTACAAGATCACTAGACAGCAACCGATGCAGTCTCAGCCCTCTCCTTCAACATCTCTTGACCTGCGTCAGTAATGTTATAGCGAAAGGGTTTGGTAGTGATGTCCCTATTAACAAACCCTGAGTCATGAAGTTTTTTCATTAGGCGGGCGGTATGCTCTCTTGTCCTGCCTATAGCAAGTTGGACTTGTCTTGATGTTCGCGGCTTTTCAACCAACAATTTCAATATATAGTCAGTTGTACTATTAATCTCTCTCTCAGTCGTGACACGCTGCGTGATTGTTACAGGCTCGCTCACGGACGCTACGTGAGGTTGCGGCTGTGATGGACGTTCCGACCCTGACTCGTATGGTTGAGTCCTCATGTCTATAATGTCGACTTTGGCCCGAAGCTGTGAAATCACTTTATCATAGTCAGACAACCTGCGAGTATATTCGAGAACCACTGCTTCGACAACTGCCTCGCTGACCTTATATTGGCGTTCTTCAAATGTGGTCTTGAGTCGAATATACACAGTCATACTCACCATCCCTAATAGAAATGCAAAAATCCCTAATATCACAAAGTCACTATCCAAGAAGGTCAGGTCAGCACTCATATCACATCATCACTTAGAAATACCGTGATTTAATACTATAGAATAAGCTTATTTCACAACTTAGACATTCTTTTTATCACTTCATCTATCACAGATATCACACCATCCACGTTTACTCTAGTCGTAGCATCACTACTTCTCTCCGAAGCAAATATCACAGCTAAATGTTCTGCTAACTTACTTATGGTTGCTAGTGCTTCCAACTCTACAATTCCTGTTGACTGTAAAAGTATCATCGTATAAAGGATGGACGTTACCTTCTTCCGGCATTGCTTGACCTGTCTATAATAAGCTCCTGAACTGATGTTTTCAGTCCTGCCACCCCTTTGCAACTTTTTCGAGATTATTGAAAGTTGTCGTGGTGTAAATAGAGAATTTGCAATAATGTGTGCATAAATTGTGCTAGAATTAGATCTTGGATCGGCCATGGAAACTATACAGATTTGTATAGTACCCTTGGTATTATAATCTTGGTAGCATCAAACTTTAAAATGGCACCTTTCCTTTAAGAGGGAAGTGGCATTGGGAAGGGTCGAACAATACCTTCGGGATGAGATAAAGAATCACGGTACAATTTGCCTTCCACTTATTGATTCTGAAAACTCGACAGATGCAGTATCAATTGCAAAAACAGTAGAGGAAAGAGGAGCTTCTGCAATCCTTATTGGTGGTTCGTCCATCATTGACCAATTACAGCTAGCCAAACTAGTAGCAGAAGTAAAATCAATGATTAAGGTACCTGTGATATTGTTTCCCGGAAATGTCACAGGGGTATCACCAATGGCTGACGCGATCTTGTTTAGTTCACTACTTAATTCAGAAAACACATACTTTATTACTGAAGCACAGGCATTGGCTGCGTTGGCAGTCAAGAAATACGCGATTGAACCGCTGCCAACCGCCTACATTATTGTGGGTGAAGGGACAGCTGCCTGGTTTGTGGGTAGAGCGAGGGGAATCCCATTGCATAAACCCAATCTTGCGGTGATGTATTCGCTGGCGGCTCAGTATATGGGCATGCGTTTTGTGTATTTGGAGGCAGGCTCCGGTGCCGCTGAAAATGTGCCACCTGAAATGGTGGCTATGGTAAGGGAGCACTATGAGGGCACGATCATTGTCGGTGGTGGCATAAAGTCACCAGAAATTGCAGGCCAGATAGCCAAGGCAGGTGCTGACATTATAGTCATTGGCACTATGATAGAAAAGGAGGGCAACTGGCAAGAAAAATTTTCATCAATAATCAAGGCTATCAGGGTGCGATGAGAGCATGATATTGGAGGAAGCCGAAACCCATCTCAAGGATGTCCGCATGCCGGCATTCTATTGGCGGTATCAACAGGATATTCTGAAAAATGTTAACACGAGCTACCAGCATGCGCTCAGGGCTCGGCGGTGCGGAATTGACGCAGCAGACATCATCGAGCCCAAGATTGCATATGACTTGGCGGACAGGGTTGCCAAAATGCACAATATAGACATCGCAGACAGGCTGCGTGCCCTTTTGTCACAAACGACCAAGGAAAAGGCCGCGCTAAAGATAGCGGAAGAGATTGCAGCCGGCGAATACGGTTCAGGCGACTTGAAAACTCGGCTTGATAGTGCCGTCAGGGTTTCGCTAGCCGTGGTCACGGAAGGTGTGACTGTTGCGCCCCTGCAGGGGATATCTGATGTCACGATCAAGAGTAACATCGACGGGTCACAATATCTGTCGGTGTCCTTTGCTGGCCCCATTAGATCAGCCGGCGGTACCGAAGCTGCATTAACCATGCTTATTGCTGATCATGCAAGAAAAGTGGCCGGTCTTGACAAGTACATAGCAAATTCATTTGATGACGAAACCGGTAGGTTCGTTGAAGAGCTAAGGATCTATGAGCGGGAAGTTATGGGTTTCCAGTTCAAGGTTCTTGATGAAGATGTAGTGAAATGCATTTCAAACCTGCCGGTAGAGCTAGACGGCGTTGACACTGACCCCGTAGAAGTAGTTGGACATAAGAACATGCGCCGGATTACGACTGACAGAGTGCGAGGAGGCACACTCAGAGTCATGAATGATGGGCTTATTGGCAGGAGCAGGAAGCTGTTGAAACTGGTTGAGACGCTAAATCTGGACGGCTGGAGCTGGCTCAGCGAACTCAAAGGGGCAATCCAGACAGGGAATGATGATGCGATACACCATAGAATGTCGGAGGTTATCACAGGCAGGCCCGTGCTCTCAATGGCAAAAAGGATAGGCGGCTTTCGCTTACGCTATGGCCGCTGCTATAACACTGGCTTTGCAACGGTAGGGATACATCCCGCAGTGCCGGCCCTACTTAATTATGCAATTGTCGTTGGTACTCAGATCAAAATGGACATGCCCGGCAAGGCGTCCACGATAGCACTTGTCGATACTATTGAACCGCCGATCGTCAGGTTGGTTGATGGCAGAGTGATACAAGTGCCTACGGTCGAGCAGGCCGAAAGGATCCGCCCCCAAGTCAGTAAGATCCTATACCTTGGCGACATGCTGATAAGCTATGGGGACTTTCTCGAAAACAACGCCCAGTTGCCCCCTGCAAGCTTCGTAGAAGAAATATGGGGGCAGCAGCTCCGTTCAAAGCTGCTTACAATGCAGGCATCAGACCTTGACAGGGAGAGGCTGATCCAGATGGTTGAAAATCCGCTTGTTCTGCCGTCAGTTGACGAAGCATTTGAAATCAGCAAAAAACTTGGCTTGGCATTGCATCCTAAGTATTCGTTCTACTGGGACTCCCTCACGGTTGAGGAAGTACTCTACTTGAAAGACAGGCTATCTAGTGATATGTCATTGCCATTTGACACTAAATTAAAGGATATCTTAGAACGACTGGGCATAATCCATTCTATAACACACGAACAAATCAGCCTTGACGACAGCAGCCAAGCAACTTCATTGAGGAGGCTTCTCGGCGGGCAAGTCGTTGTTGAATCGAACAATGCCATAGAATTTGTCAACAAATCATCCGGTGTTCTTGTCATGCCCAAGTTTTGTTCTGCTATTGCTGTGAGGGTCGGTAGGCCAGAAAAGGCTGCTGAGCGCAAGATGAAGCCGCCAGTACATGTGCTCTTCCCAATCGGATCAAAGGGTGGCTTGACTCGAGACATTCTAAAGGCCTGTAAAGAAGATTCCTTGTACACCCAAATAGCGAACAGATATTGCGATAGCTGCAGAATGCCCTCTATTGGCACGCATTGTAGGATCTGTGGCGCTTCGGCCATGTTGCGCAACCTGTGTATCATATGCAGAGGGGAAGTTGAAGAAGGTGAAAAATGCACGCGCTGCGGAAAAGAAGGCCGAACTTACTCCTCAGTCAACTTTCCGCTCAAGCTTGCACTAGAGCAGGCAAAGAAAAAGCTCGGCGTAGATCCACGAGAGCCCTTTAAGGGAGTCAAGTCGCTCATGAGCGCGCACAGGTCTGCAGAGCCATTGGAAAAGGGGATCCTGCGCCAAAAGCATGGTCTCCACACGTTCAAGGATGGCACAATCCGATTCGATGCTACCAATGAGCCGCTTACCCACTTCAAGCCAGTATGGATATCTGTCAGCATTGACAAGTTAAGAGAGCTTGGATACACACATGATTATCTTGGCAAAGATCTAACCTCTCCAGATCAGATTGTAGAGTTGATGCTGCAGGATGTCATAATCCCTCGCGGCTCTGCACAGCACCTTGTCAATGCAGCGAAGTATATTGACGAAGAACTTGTCAAGTTATATGACTTAGAGTCATTTTATAGCTTGTCTTCCCTTGATGGCCTTGTTGGTCACCTAATTGTAGGTCTTGCACCTCATACATCGGTAGGCATTGTGGGAAGGATAATTGGCTTTGATGATTCGCAGGTTTGTTTGGCATCGCCAATATGGCACTCTGCCAAGCGCCGCGACTGCGATGGTGATGCCGACTCTGTAATGCTCCTAATGGATGCATTTCTGAACTTTTCCTATGACTTTTTACCAGACAAGATAGGTGGGCTGATGGACGCGCCGTTACTTATACAGCCTATTGTCCTCCCGCACGAGGTTCAGCGCCAGGCGCACAATGTAGATATTGCAAGCGCATACTCACTTGAATTCTATGAAGCAACTTGGAAGCTGGCCAAGGCTGCCGACATTGCCGGCATGACAGAGACCATCAAGAATAGGATAGGCGATGCGCGCCAGTTCTTTGACTATGGCTTTACTCACTTAACTAACACGCTCGTCACAAAGGCACAGAGGAGCGCCTACTCTACACTTAATACAATGGAAGAAAAGTTGAAAATGCAGTTTGATACTGCAAAACTGATAAACGCGGTTGACGCTAACGAAGTTGCCGCAATGGTGCTTACTACGCACATTCTGCCTGACATAATCGGCAATATGAGATCCTATTCTTCGCAGACATTTCGCTGTACAACGTGTGGCGCCAAGTTCCGCAGAATGCCCCTGATGGGCAAGTGCCTTGACTGCGGCTGCGCATTGATCCAAACAGTGACAAGGGGAGCAGTTGAAAAATACCTTGGCATTGCAACTGACATGTGCAAACAATACGAAATTAACGATTATTTGCGCAGCAGAATTGAATCAATATCACTGGAACTAAAATTGATCTTCCCGGAAGAAAAGAGGACCCAATCGAGCATGATGGAGTTTATGAATGGCTAAGGGTGCTCTACAAACGTCTTGTAGATCTTTACCGCATCTTCCTTGTCCTTTGCACCAACAATCGTAGCAGCGCCACTTGAGAGCAAACTTACAGACATCCTGCCTGAACTGACTGCAGTTATTCCAAGGTTGCCCCTTGTCTTGATGTTGTAGCCAAGCGACTCGGCATTCTTGATCATGGAGCTCAGGTTGATAGGCGTAGGCTCTGTAGGAGTGACCGTCCATGTGCGCTTGCCTCTATCTCTGCCGCATAACTCTTCAATTATTAGCTCGTTGTCTGCCAACGTGTTTTCTTTGCGCGCAATCCCACACGAAGGACACTCTTCCTGGCGGAGCATCTGGATGCGCTCAAATGATAGCTCATTCAGATCTATGTAGAGTAGCTTGTCTGCCAGCGTGGGCTCTTTGCCCGTGATTATCTTGACTGCCTCTGATACTTGTATGCCTGCAACCAGGTACAGTATAGATGGATGCACGCCTTCAGTGCTGCATGTTGGCATTTCCTCTTCGTTCAGCTCAGGAAACATACAGCGCAGACATGCAGTCTCATTTGGTAGAATTGTGCAGACCGAGCCTACCGTGCCTAGCGCTCCAGCATAGATCAGTGGAATGCTGTGCTTGACACATGCGTCGTTGAGAGCATAGCGAGCTTCGACGCTATCTAATGCGTCAATGACAACGTCAAAGCCTTTGATGAGGCTTTCGGCAGTATATTTGGTAACAGATGTTGGAACTGGTTCTATCTTAACTGTCGGGTTTAGTTTGCCCAGCCGCTCTGCAGCAGCCTCTACCTTGACTCGGCCAATGTCGTCGTCAGTGTAGAGGTGCTGCCTGTGCAGGTTGGTAACTTCAATAACATCTCTGTCAACGATGCGTACTGTGCCGACTCCCATCGCCACTAGCTGTGTGGTAACGGGGTTGCCGATGCCGCCTGCTCCAACCACACATATCTTTGCACTCCTTATTTTTTCCATGCCCTCAAAGCCAATTTCTTCAAGCATCACCTGCCTAGAGTAGCGCTGAAGCTCCTCACTTGTCAACTCCGCCCCTCCTGCCACCGCTGGCAAGATGTAGATAGAATCGCCGTCATTTAGTTGGGCAGACATGACGCCACTAAAGCGGACATTCTTACCATTGATGTAGATATTGATAAGCGATCTTGGTTTGCCATTATGATCAAACACCCTTCGCCTAAAGTCATCGCCCATCTGCTCCGAAACTTTTGCAAAGGCATCCTGCATGTCGGAAGTCTGTATCAAGATCTTTTTCTCTCCCTGCCCTTTATTCAATACTGAAGGAACTACAAATTCAACCTTTGCCAACATTATCACCTTATAATTGCTGAAACTTCTGCTGTATCAGGTTTGATAGCATTTAGTTTTGGCAGTATACCTATGATCGCTTCTGTAGCTTTCAGACCATTGCCCGTGACATAGCAGACGATGCGCTCGTCCTTGTCTATCTTGCTTTCTTCTACCAGCTTCCTCAGTACTGCAACTGACACGCCGCCTGCAGGCTCGGTGAAAATACCCTCTGTCTGAGCAAGCAGCATAATGCCGTCGGCGATCTCTTGATCGCTTGCCTCTTCTGCAAGCCCATTGTACTGCTTTAGCCTTTTCAAAACATAAATACCGTCGCCGGGGTCTCCAATTGCCAAGCTCTTCGCAATTGTCTCTGGCCGCTCAACAGGAATCACCTCGTCGCTGTTGCGCTTGAATGCATCAACTATGGGCGCACAGCCGCGCGGTTGCGCTGCAACGACTTTCATATTCTTGGGACTGTCAATCAGACCAAGCGAGTGAAGCTCTTCAAAACCCTTGCATATCGCGTTGAGCATGGCACCACTTCCTACCGGGATTATCAGGCTCTCTGGCACCTGCCAATCCATTTGCTCAGCAACCTCGTAGGCAAGCGTCTTTGATCCCTCTACATAGTATGGCCTCATGTTAATATTGACTATGCCTATGCCTTTCTTATCTCCAACCATTGAAGCAATCCTGTTGGCATCGTCATAGGTGCCTTCAACTGCAACATATTCGGCGCCGTATGAAAGCGCTTGAGCGATCTTGACATGCTCAATGTCAGATGGTGCAAAGATATAACATGAAAGGTCCGCCTTGGCGGCATGAGCTGCAGTTGCAGCTGCCAGATTGCCCGTAGATGCACAGCCTACCGCCTTTAATCTTGTCTCTTTGGCTCTTGAAACTGCAACACCAGCAGGTCTATCCTTAAATGAAAATGTCGGGTTAACCGAGTCATTCTTGATGTACAAACTTTTCAGCCCTATCTTGTTGCCTAGCTTATCTGCATACTGCAGCGGTGTGAGGCCTGCGTTCAGGTTTACAATATTGCTTTTGTCTGCGATAGGCAGGAGCTCAAAATAACGCCAGTACGTCTTTTCCCTTAATTCAAAGGTGTGTCTACTTATAGATAATTCCTTGTATGTGACATCCAGAGGGCCAAAGCAATCCTCGCATACATAACGAAACTGTGGTTCATATTCTTTGAGACACTCTCTGCACTTTAGCGATTTGATACGTCCCATGTTTTCCTATTCTCTCTCATTAGAATATGATTAAAACCTCTCTAAGCACAATTTTAGTTTTACTAAATTTTTTATCGGCTATGTTTTGTGACACTAAATAGCATATGTCTTACATAGATTATAATAAAAAAGCAACATAATATAAAAATATGTTACATTTAATGGCCTATATTAGTAAATTGTGGAAGCAGGAGCGATTGCCGGTGTGGCATGCTGGCTTCTCTGAATCAACCATATACAAGATAGAATCCGAGTCACAGTCGACCAATATTTTGTACACTGGCTGTACGTTGCCAGATTCCTCACCTTTCATCCACAGTTTGTTGCGTGATGTGCTCCAGAACCAAGCGTTACCTGTCTTGATAGTGTTGGCAAGCGCCTTTTTATTGGCGTACGCTAGCATCAGAATGTCTTTGGTCTTTCTGTCCTGTACTACTACAGGCAGAAGCCCCTTGCGCTTTTCAAAGTCGATGTCGCTTAGCGATTTGGCATTCATGCCCATTTGGCAATGGACAGGGACAGAAATAAATCTAGCCATTTAAGATTCAATAATAAATAGACACAAGATGAAGAATACTGCTGCGTCAACAGCAACTGAAGAGAAGAAGTCAATTGTTCACTGCTATTATTAATGATTGGCAAATTGCTGGTGGATAGGAGAGATATCTGTTTATTGCCTTTTCTAGATGGTCTCTATGACCGCTGCTGCTTTTATATGTATTCTATTCGTATTTCTCCTTTTCTTTTTGATTTAGTACCTTAATTGCGTCCTTCTGATATATCGTATCAAGTATTTTCGGTTTATCTCTCTCCGTCATTTACTTCTGTTTTTGCTATGCCATGGAACTACATCTCGATTATGCGGACATTCTACTTGTCTGTTGTGGGTTGTACATCCTTCTACTGTACCCCGTATATTGGAACTATAAGAGGAACGAAACCTTGTCTCCTTTAGGTAGTATATATGTGCCTTCAAGAATCTTTCAAGATCCGGAATAGTTGCGTAGAATATTGGCAGCATATGCTCTGCGGCTATCAAGCCGATCTTTAATGGAAGCCGGTATGTGTGTCTTGACAAGACAGAAAAGATATGGTGAGGTTTGTCTATGCTATGCCGCTCTCCTTGTTCATGCAGCGCAGACAGAGATATATTCCCCTTGTGTCAAGATGCTGTCAGCGAGGTGGGGAAGTCAGGTTATCCCGGCGGGCTCATAACCCGCAGAGCGGTTTCCACTTTTGCAAAATTGCAGGTGGCTGTAAGTTCAAATCAACCCCTCGCTACTACTTTCTTCAAATAGGAATTTTGTCTTTTCAATGCCATATCTCTGTAACGGCTTTGTCAGGTGCCTGTGTGCTTTAGGCGTTGGGATATATAATCCAGTTTTGATTCTACGTTCTTGTGGTATCAGAATCTTTTTTGTGTTGCGGTCTTTGTGCTTGCACCTGTCGCACTGATGGCCCTTATTTTTGCCCTCTGACTTCATACGCTTGCCACACATTTCGCACAATGGGTTCAATATCTCATAAATAGGCGCAAGTTTGAGCACCCACAAACATTCAACATTTAGAATTTTGGGATGTTTGGTAGTTCCCTTCCTGACCCCGACACCAATTTCAATGATATCCCCATCTTCAAGATTGGTTGCAACATTGGCAAGCCCCGTTGGTTCATAGACAGCTGCCGGCATTTCTGCTCCCTCCTGCTTGACTGTAAAAATGACATGACCACCTTCCGTTGCATACGGCTTGTTACTAACCTTGCACCTGAGATGGCCTGCTGTGTATGCCTTAACATTGGCAATCCTGATCTCATTTTGCAGGTGCATGTTCGTACCTTGGTTTGAGCGAAAGACAGTCCAGCCCTCTAGCTCTTCCTGTGGCTGTAACATAGGGAGGGCTGACTTAACTATATCTGGGCTCTCGCCTCTTATCCCAAAGAAGACTGGATCTGGACTATGCGGCGCAATCAACACACGCCCTTGGTTTCGATCGTAATTGTTGAAAGTGTGGGGATAGGTGTCTGCGCTAAACTTAATGACACTTTGCTTGTCTACTATACGCGGCCTGCCCCAGTTCTTCTGCTTTCTGTATGCAATTAGCTCAAAAGTATGATCGCCATCTAGCAGACAACCCATTGCACCAAGAGAGCCAACAAGTCCTTGACCATTGCCAAAGACAAAGTATTGAACACCTGCGGCCCTGGCTACCTTTTCTGACATCTGTCTGCTCATTATGTCGCACATTGCGAGCGTGCTGAACTCTCGAAGCTTTGCAGGTACATAGTTGCTTTCAAGGAATGCAATCGCGGGGTTAGCTCCGCTGCCAATGGCGGAACCTTCTTCCACTGCCTGTCTGATATAGTCGACGACTCTATCTGCATCTTGCACTTTTAACCGAAGGCAGACTGCTCCATTACCTCTAGTTTTCCAAGGGATATTGGGGTTAAGCCTAATCAACAGAGGATAATCGATGAGGTGTGCACCCTCTTTTTTCTTCAGATGTTCTACCATCTTGAATGCAAGATGTGTCGTGCACCTGCCCTCACGGGAGTCAGTGTCGTCAAATGCAACGTGGAGCGTGTGCATGATATCTGCTGTTGGTGTAGTATCTAATAGTCATATAATTTGAGATCTGTAACTTCTTTCAATACCTGTTAGCCAGATCCAAGCATTCGATTAGACATTAAGTTCAAAGCAAGGTTTTGTGCCGTTGAAGTAGGCCTACCCTTCGTAAGAGCAAGAAGTCCCGAGAGTAATAACCCTAGACATGTTTAGGAATCTGTTTGTCAATAATAACAACAGGAAGTCGTCATCATGGTTATCTTCTTCTGGCGCTGATAGTGATGGAAGTACTCTGCTTTTTCCTCTCTCCCTTTGGGAGAGAAAGAAAATGATGAAGAATAAGATGATAATGTTATCAATTATCCGGAATGGTATATATAGTCCACCACTCAAATCCTAGAATAACAATGATTTGATATAATTTGATAGATGCTGATACTAAATAACCAATTAATTAAATGTAAGCAGAAGTCTTAAAAAGTATGTTATTATCAGACCGCTCCGCAAGAAACTGCTAGTTTCACTGATCACTTCTCTAATTCAAGAACATTTATAGCTTCCCTCTTTGTGGTACTATTGGGATGGCGGAACAAGTAAACGAAGAGGAAAAAGAAGAAGTTAAAGCAACAACACCTGAAGAAGCTGCCAAAACAGCAGCAGAGGTAATAATAAAGCAACTTGAAAAAGAAATTGGTGGTAAGCCTATTCCCGACGAATTGAGGGAGAAGCATCTTGGATACAGAAACATCAAACATGTGAGGACGTTTATAGAACAAAGGCGTGAGTACTACGCAAAGTTATTTCTGACACAATGTAAGCGTGATCTGAAACTTGAGATGATGGAAAAGGGCATAATACCAAGACCCTCAAAAGTATCATCAGCACAAAGAGAGGCAAAAAAAGCAGGAGTGACAGACTACTACACTATAGATGAATCAACACTGATGCACTTATCAAAGAACTGAAAATGTTATGGCGAATAGCCGAAACAGGATTTTGGAAAGCCGAAAGGAAACTGCGCTAGGAAAGGAAATGTGGTCCCGTGCTTCCAAGGTTCTATGAAAAAACCACGACCAATTATAGTTGCCCTTGGCGTGCACCAGGCTATTGACTCCTATTCTCCGCGTATTAAATTATATCGCTGTTATAAAAATGACGTAGGGTTTAAATAGTTTCAGCATGGATCGATGGGTGAGTGAATTAGATGCCAGTCGCAATACTTCCTGATATTAGCGAACAACACTGCATAGGCTGTGCGCTCTGTGTAGAGATTTGCACTTCCCTCGGTCCGGATGTGCTCAGAGTAAAACCCGTCGAAGGATGGAAGAGAGGTAAAGCCTTCGTGTTCTATCCAGAAAGATGCATCTCTGACGGAGCATGTATTGGAGTTTGCCCAACAAAGGCAATCTTCTGGATGAGGCCGATGGACTACACGCCAGGACAGCCAATCCCACTGAAGAAGTCAGGCCTGTTCACAAAGGGCTGGGAAGAAGGTTAGTCCCTCCGACAAACTTCTTTTTTTAATTTTTATTCTCTTCAATAAATTATTAATAACGTATTTGCTCGCCTATCATCCAGTTGGTCAACTGGGACGAAGAGATTAAGGGCCACCTCTTCTGGGTCTGGGGAGGAGAAGAAGGTTTTTTCAAACGTGGCAAAGAGGGTATGCTAGTTGTCACGGACAGGCGCCTTGCTTTCATCATAAAGACAGACATGACCTATAGGATGCACCAAACCCATTCCATTAGACAATTAAAGCGTTTTGAAGCAGGCGAAAACATTTTTCGACCGGCTGAAGGATACAAGCTAGAGCACCTCAAAAAAGACCTTGCGAAGAGCCCTGATAATCTCCAGATCCCGTTCAGCCAGATTCTGGACGTTATACCGGAGGAAAAAGATTGGGGGACACTTCTTAAGGTGAAGATGAACCTTGGCAACAAATCAAAGGTTCTCCGGTTCTCGATAGTGAAGGGATGGATAAAATATCCTGCAAAAGATCCGCTTGAATTCCAGCGCATGGATTGGGGACCTCTTATAAACTTGGTAAATACATCGACTTGAATTTTTTGCAATGTGTAGGAGCCTAACTTCTGTGATTTTATAAAAGAAGAATTAGAAGGACATTTCCATTCTCATACTATGTATGAGGCAGTGGACCGAAAAGAGTTTCTTCCCAAGAAGTTCAAGTCGATTGAATTGTAGATGTTTACGACTTGTATTGCAAGCAGTGTTTGATACTCGTTGTCAAGCAGGACCTCTGCAAGTGCAAGTCTGAGATTATCTTATGCGATCTCCTAAAGATAAAGCGAATGCGCAGAGCACCAGTACAATAGTGATTGCAAAGTAATATAATTAGGCAACCTGCTGCCTACTGTTCGCATATTGCTAAAAAAGCTGTTCGTAGTAGGCGTGGGTCCTGGTTCGCCAAAGTACCTTACTGAGGCGGCTAAAGAAGCCATTGCCCGGTCGCATTACATCATCGGCTACAAGTACCCTCTGTTGACGATTGAAGGTATTATTGACAAAAGCAGGCAGCAGGTGTTTCAAGTCACAATGAAGACACAAGAAGGCGTCTACCAGGACATTTACACTAAAATGAAGGATGGCGAGTCCTGTACCGTTCCTTTTACAGGTGATGTCAATTTCTCTGAATCGGAGGTCGTCGACAGGCTGCTGCAAATATTTGGCAGCGACAATGTTGAGGTGATTCCAGGTATCAGCTCTATCCAAGTGGCTGCTGCCAAGGCCCATGTTCCAACTGACAAGGCTTTCATTGTTACCTTCCATGTGACAGACGACATAGAGCAGAAAAAGCAGGAAATGCTGCAGGCAGTCATGCAGGGTAGGAGCGTAATACTGCTGCCAAGGCCTTGGCCAAGAGACAGCTCAAGGCACTTTATGCAATCTGAAATTTCAAGATTCCTGCGCATAAGTGGCATCGACACTACTAAACTGAAGGTTTGGGTGTTTGAGCATCTGACGACTGAAAAGGAAACAACATTCAGAGGCATGGTGGTCGATCTTGAAGGAAAGGAGTTCAGCGAACTGTCTGCTATGGTAGTAGACCAGACAAAGAGGCAAACATACCTCAATTTCTAGCCAGAGTTTAAATATTAAATTGGGCTTATTTTTGTATATGTCATCAATACAAAACAAATCTGTTGACATTATGCGGGCCGATGATAAGGGCCCAATCCGATATTGCGTTGAATGCGGCGCAAAGATGCCTAAGTCGCAAAAGACCTGTCCTTCATGTGGCGAAAGCCAATAACACCTTTCTTTATGTCCTCTTTTTGTTAGAAAATCTTGCTTAGATTATTATAGTGAAGTATCTTATGCCGCACAGACATTTGCTATGCTTGACGAGCAAGTCATTTATCACAGGAACTATTTGATAGTGGCACTTGTAGTGGTCCAAAACCAGCATGGCTAGGTGTTACTTCATTGGCAACTAAGAAGAAGTATCATTGGAAGGCCCTTCCCTGAAGGGTGCAGAGAGGTCAGTAGGGGGAACTGTAACAAAATATCCTCCAAGCCGATAGTCTTATCGAAAAGTGACATAATGAGGCACAGCAGGCCTAGATGAATCCTTGTGATTACACCGGATCTATGACACTGCTTGCGTCAAGGCCGCCCAGGCGCTCTATCATCTGCCACTCTATCACCGCGGCTACAAACAATACTCCTATGGCGATGCTTATTTCTATCAGAGTGGGGATGGCATATTTACGCCAAGGCCTTCTCTTAAGAAGGTAGTAGATTAGCATGCCGCTCCTTGACATGGCAAGGCCATAAGCGAACACTTCCATGATGCCAAAGGGCGTTATCAGGATGACAAGTGGCGAAACCTCGCCTAGCCTAGGCGACGAGCTTGCAAGCGCACTGAAAATTGAGCCGGTGGCGAAACCCGAGAATGCTCCAAATGCCACGCCTGCTGCAGGTACAAACATTATTAGGGTGATTTGGATGTTATTCAGAAAGATGCCATTCTGATCGATCCCTTCTATCTGCTTCGAAAACTCACGCGACAACGTCTCGGCTTCCTCATCGCTCATGGGTACTGCCGCTCCCGCGGAGTAGGCAATGAGAAACGCAGCTGCCCCAAACGCGAGGTAGACGAGGCGTCGCTTGCTGGTCCTAAAACGCAACAAAAATGGTTGTATGTGATATTGTATAATTACTTTTGTCATTTCCCTCACTCTTACCCAACTTTGTCTTTTTATGTATGTTGAACATAACAATAGCGGTGAACCATTCCGCAATGACAACAAGTGCAGGAAATACCATCTTTCCGCAGTTCTTTGCAATTGGTAATGAACCTATAGACTTTGTGGTTCAGGACATTGCGGTAATCATGGTAGTAGCGGCTATAATGCTTGCGATCACGTTCAAACTGAAGCAGCCTATGGTCATAGGCTATATCATTGCTGGCATGATAATTGGGCCCTTTACTCCACCTTTTAACCTTATCAAGAGCCCCGAGACTCTGAACCTATTTGCAGAGCTTGGTATAATCATGCTACTCTTTGTTACTGGTACTGAATTCCCTATAGCCAAACTCCGCTCAGTGGGCAAGATATCAATAGCTACTGCTCTTGCAGAAGTGCTGGGAACGCTCTTGATAGTATTCTTTATTGCCCAAAGTCTTGGATTTCACTTTTATGATTCCCTCTTTCTTGCCTTGGCATTATCAATTACTAGCACTGTCATCACGATCAGGATACTGGAAGATGTCGGCCTAATACGCGATAAATCATCTACGCTCATTCTGGGGATGCTGATAGTCGAGGATATAATTGCCATCAGCGCTCTTGGCATCTTGCAGTCCTTTGTTGCGACTGGTGGCAACTTGTCAATTACGAACATCGCCATCGTCCTTGGAATAGTAGGCGGTTTTATTGGTGGTGTAATCATAATAGGCAGCAAGTTCGTCCCACGAATAATAGATCGTGCCGGCAAGACAAACGATTATGCGCTGCTCCTGATAACGATCCTCAGCATCGCCTTTGGGCTGTCATTCCTTGCAAACGGCCTTGGCATGTCGGTCGTAGTTGGTGCCTTCCTTGCTGGAGTACTTGTCGCCGAAAGCAGAAGCGCGGCAGTGGCAAGAATAATCACAATCCCGCTGAGAGATATGTTTGCAGCCCTATTCTTCATATCAATAGGAGCACTCATGAATATTTCGTTGATCCCCGCATTCATAGTCCCTGCCATAATTCTCATACTGACCTCCTTTGCCTCAAAGCTCCTGATAGTCACTGGCATTTTGGTAAGGGCGCGCTATGACAGCACAACTGCGCTTAGAGCTGGTCTTGGGATATCGGCTACCAAGGGAGAGCTGTCCTTGATCGTTGCCAAGGGCGGACAAGATGTAAACGCCATTTCTCATTCCATTCTTCCAATACTTGGTGTAGTCACAATAGTGACGACGTTTATAGGACCATTCATCATAAAGGTCGGAAGTCGATTCAAGCTGACTGAGCCAACTGAAGCAGATTCAAAGAAGGAAAAAGAAGAAGAAGAAACCTAGCACTGGAACTTTTGCGCTAAAGGTGTATGGTTGTAAAACCTAACAAGGTTTCAAACCCTCATAAGTATAGATCCGCTAGTGTGCCATACAATAATGTCCATGCGAGGCGGGCTGCTGAGTAGGAAATTTTTCATCGATGTTCCTGGAATGAACGGGAAGATATCAAGACTTGCTATGCCTACAAATGCAATGATTCTTCGTTTTTTTCAGGCCCTTGAAAGGATTTCTGATCATGCTGTTTGTGATGATTTAGATTCTTGGATGCTGATTTGTAGATGCCCTTTTCTTCTCTTACATGCAAGTGTGATTACTTGAAAACATTAAATGATGACCAAATATGCATGATATGCCTGCTAGGCGATAGCGAATGAGACAAGACAATAAATGAAACGACGTAGGATCATTATGCCAACCATAGCAGATAAATGTCAAATTAGATTTCAACGATCTGTGTCTAGATTGAAGCGATGGATCATAGTAAGCATAGGCCTTGGGGCGGTGGTTGTAATGGCCCTCCTCCTTTCAATAACCGCAGGTCGGTGATCGGCCGTATTCTGACATGGGTCTTGTAGTTTTCGTTATGCATATGGCAGTATTGAATCCAATCCGTCTGCCTCCCTTCAAGTAGTTCTATTGTATCTTGTACATATTAGGTTGCTTGCATATGTTTTATTTGCTTGTTTGTTTTTTCTTCTAGTTGCAGGTTGCTGTATGTGCCAATTCTAGATGGGTTTTGCTTTGCATATGCGGTGCTGCCAAGGCATCTGTTCCTTGGAGGAATTCTCTACCTGCATAATTATGCTGCGCAATCTCTATGATCCATATATGTATCCAGATTGATATTGATGTTAAGCAAGTTTTCATTTATGGATGACCCTCCTTCATTATTATCTGCTCTGAAGGGTCTATGCCATGAGCTGGCTGAATTCTTGTAAAATGGAAGAGAGAGCTGTGAAGTTTGGATCGCTCTTGAGTCGTCCATGTTGACCTATCTTTTCGACGCAGGCTTGTCGAATTTGCCAGCGCTGCATGCAGCGGCATATTCTGGCTTTGAATATCAGGAAATGCCATATGTACTGTTGCAAGCGTCAAAACGTAATGTCTTATTGAATATATCTTCTTTAAGAGGGTGTCCTAAGATTATCAATAATCTATGCTAAAGCACATTATTTTCAATCTTTCTTCTGCGACATGGGTAATAAAACTAAAAGATCTCTTCATCTTTTCTAATCCCTCCCAAGCCAGTCTTGATGCCTGCGGCGCATTCAAGGCAGGCGCTACTCGAGAATGGAAAATCCTTTGTGCACTTTTTGCACACCGGTCTCTTGCATTCAGAACATTCCATTGAGGCTGTCCTAGTGTTACAGAGAAAACAGAGCATCATGATATAATGGTGTCATCGGTGCCCTAAAAGGTTTCTTAGGACATGATTTACTGCTCTTAAGAATTCAGTCTCTGCCGATTGGCAGTCTTTGAAATAGACTTTACTTACTATACTTCTTGAATCTTACAAGGAGAACAATTGTTACTGATTGATCGTTTTTTGTTTCGAGACATAGCAGAAGCAAATCTGATACTTAAGATATCGTTTGCAAGCAGATTTGTTTTTCTTGCGAGAATCTATGGTGTAGCAAGAGCAAGACGTGGCGGGAAAAAGTTAGAAATAACTCTCGAAGCAGACTAATTATATTATGTACTATGCTTATTTTTTGTAGCTGCATGTAATTATTGTTGCTTCCGATATCGTTAAATCTGCTTGTTCTGTCATGTTCTTTCATAAATGAAGGAAATGGGGCAGGCGCCAAAGGGGTACATATTCGCCTGCACACACAAGAGCGAGCAAGAATGCTTTGACCGGATGCTCTTTGCAACGAGCCATGTATATGGCGAAAACGTATTGAAGATAAGAAGAGGTGATCTTCTTTTTCTGCTCAATCTTGACACTGACACGCTGTATGGTACTTTCCTAGCCCAGTCCCAAGGTGCAAAGAATATTGTGCCTGAAGCTTGGAAGGGCAGATACCCATACCAAGTGGAGGTTTTGCGAAATGGCACAGTGCACTCATTCGCAGGTGCAAGAAAACTCCTCTCAGGAATGGAGATCAGTTGGCATGATATGCTTGATGGGGAGTTGGCGCAATCGCTCTCTCGATACCTCGAGAACCCTGATCACAGACTGAAGATCATCAAAAACACTGCAGTGAACAAGCCACGGCTTGAATCCACTACTCTCTGGGACTATCCCCGGCAAACCTATGGCAAGATTCAAAAGGGGAACAACAAGTACGCTGGTGTCACACCTGCTTTTGTGATCTACAACATGGTCAAGCGCTACACCGAACCGGGCGACCTTGTGCTTGATCCAATGGCAGGGAGTGGCACCACCCTAGATGTGTGCAGCGAGGAGGAACGCAACTGCATAGCGTACGATATTGCGCCTACTCGACCTGATGTAATTCAGAATGATGCTCGCAAGATACCGCTTGCAGTTGCAAGCGTAGACATGATATTCATCGATTCACCTTACGGGGACAACATCTACTACAATGATCATCCTGGTAACCTCGGCAAGATATCTGCAGAGGCTGACCAATTCTATGAAGAGCTCGACAAAGTGATGATCGAATGCCACCGTGTGCTCAAGCCTGGCAAGGCGCTGGGTTGGCTAATAGGGGATCAATGGGTGAAGAAAAAATTCACGCCCGTAGGCTTCCGTGTTTATGCAGGCCTTTGCAGATATTTTAATACAGTTGATATTGTATGTGTAGCGAGGAGAAGCCAGACATCCAACACGGAAATATGGCACAACCGAGCACTCCGCTTCAACTTCTATCTGCGGGGCTACAAGTATCTCTTTATAATGAAAAAGCCTGCTGGAGATCTGCCTGCAAGAAGAAAAGTCAGCTGGACGCAGTACGGCAGAACCTAGAGTTTTCCGCCAATTTGTGTCAGCATGTCCTCCTCATCTTGTCTAACGCCGCAGGAGCATTGTATGTTGAGGCAGTCTGAATGCAACTCGTGTGAACAGTTGCTACACCTGCACGTCATTGTTTCTGTTGTCCTGTATATGAGTTAGTGCAGCATAGCAAATAATAGTAATACTTTCTTTATCAATTGCTATTTTATCATAAATGATAACACATGGGTCTTATGAACTACAAGTGCTGTAAGTTAAACACTTGGGGCAATTATTTCGACTACGGAGGCGAGAGATATATAACAAACTACAATTTAGATTGCGGGGGTCAGCTAGTCCATACTTTTTATGATCATTATCAGTGACATTAGAGATACCTTCTCCTATTTCCCATCTTTAATATAGGGAATTACTTGCAAGTAGCCCAAGAGATCTGAGCAAATGGCTCCTATAACAGTTGCAAAATTTGGCGGCAGCGCCATTGGGCTAGAGGGGGCCACGATCCCTCAGATCGTTGACAGGATAAAACAGCTGCAGCAAGAATCTAAGGTAGTCACCGTTTTCTCAGCACCTCTCGTTGAATATAATGGTAAAATTATCTCGATGACCGATATGGCGATTTATGTAGGCAGAAGTTATGCTTCTTCCACTCCTGTAGAAATTGAAGTGCTAAGAGAGATTTACGAGAGGATATCCTTCAAGTATTTGGACAGCCCTGGCCGCCATGAATTTCTTGATACTCTTGATAAGTTCTACAGACAAGTGATAATTTCGCTCAAGCAGGCGGCGGAGAATCGACGCTTTGTTGATGTGATAAGATCAAGAACGCTTGCATACAGCGGTGAAGTGGCAATGTCCTACTTGATGGACTATGTGATGCAGAGCATTGGCCTTAAGTCATCACACGTGTTAATCGAAAAGTGGCCGATTATCACCGATGACAACTTTGAAGCAGCCAACTTTATGGTAGAAGAGTCAAAACACCATGCCGACCATCTTATCGATCTTATAGATCATAGCGATGTCGTCTCCATGGGAGGCTTTATCGGCAAGACTGTAGATGGGCTTGAAACGACATACGAGCGTGGAGGCTCAGACAGGACTGCTGTGGATATTGCAATTCTGCTCCATGACTATTATGATGTCAAGATCGACTTTGAAAAGGATAGCGCAGTCTTAAGCGCAGATCCGAGGATCGTGAAAGAAGAATTAGAATACATACAATGTCTATCATACAATGAGGCAAAGCTTGCAGGTATGTTTGGTATGAAAATCCTCGACCCAATTGCGATAAAAGAAATAGACGACAATAACCTTGACATTCCTATTGTTATCACAGAGATGGTCAAGCCAAACGGCAATGTCACCATGATCAAGAAGAACCCGCCAGTTTTAGAATATGCCAATCCGATAAAAATAGTGACCGGCAAGAGAAACTGCGCGATGGTGAGGATGGAGAGCACGGCATCATCACATCTTGTGGCATCGCTCCAACTTGACAGGCAGTACCACGATTTCGTGAAATTGTCGCCCTATGTAATTGATGATACTGAGATGACCCGTCTGCTGTTCCTTGACGCAGACTATGTCAGAAGGCATGAAAGGTACATCCGCGCCTACTACCCTCAGACTGAAATAGTCTATGGTAGAGGAGTGGTTACGCTTATTGGTGATGAGATGTGGCGCGTGCCCAAGATTGCATCAACGGCCAGCAGCACAGTAAGTGAGCATGACCTCAATATCCTCAACCTTGACGCGCAGGAGGAAACTTCAAGGATCCTAATAGTGGTCGAGGACAAGGGGACGAGCGTTGCAGATGCAGTGAGGGCGATACATTCTACACGGACGAAGATCCACGGATTGAAATGACACAAGGGAAAATTTGGCTTAACGGATCGCTTGTCGATTGGGACGATGCCAAGATTCACGTATTAACGCATGGGCTGCACTACGCAACAGGCGTCTTTGAAGGTCTCCGCTGCTACAAGACGGTGAAGGGCAGCGCCATACTCCGATTAAGCGATCATATGCAGCGATTGATAGACAGTGCTAGGATTTACTTTATGGAGCTAGGATACACCAAGCAGCAGCTGGAAAGAGCAGTGATTGAAACTGTCAAGGCAAATGGCATGGAAGAGTGTTACATACGGCCAATTGCATACTATAGCTATGGCAAGATGGGAGTCAATCCTCTGCCAAACAAAGTGTCTGTTGCCATAGCGGTCTGGAAGTGGGACGAGTATCTGAAAAGGAGCGATGGGGCAGACAAGGGCATGCGCATGATGGTGTCATCGTGGATAAGGATCGACAACAGGGCAATGCCAATGCGCGCCAAGGCAACTGCCAACTATGCCAATTCTGTGCTTGCAAGGGTAGAAGCTATCAAGGCCGGCTTTGACGAGGCAATAATGCTAAACTCCGCCGGGACAGTAGTCGAGGCAAGCGCTGAGAACATATTCGTAGTAAAAGACAACATTCTTGCCACCCCATCTACTGCCTCTGGTGCCCTCGAAGGTGTCACAAGAAACAGCATACTGGCAATTGCCAAAGAAAATGGCATCAAATGCGAGGTACGCAACATTTCCCGAGATGAGCTCTATACTGCTAGCGAGGTATTTCTAACCGGCACGGCCGCAGAGATCAAACCCGTAGCTGAGATTGATAATCGAATGGTAGGCGACGGCCGGACAGGTAAGAGGACAAAGCAACTAAGGTTACTGTTCGATGCAGCAGTTCACGGCAAGGATAGAAAATTCAGCAAGAAGTGGCTCACACTTATCAACTGAGCAAGGTCCCATATTATCGTAAAATGTATTGCAATATGCACGGGTGGTGCGCCGGCTAGGTACAAGCCAGTAGTACGCACCTTCAATTTCTTGACAAAATACGGGGGGACAAGCAGTGAAATGAAAATTTCACCATGTATCGCACCATTTAGCAGTAGTGAATGGTAGTTGTAGACTAGATATAACGCACTAGTGGCTCCGCCTACTGGCTCCCCCCCAAGATCGAAAATATCAGCATATTGCGCCGCCTAGTTTTACAATTTCTTTTTCAATAACTTTTGATATCATAGCAAGCCTCTTTTTCACTTCTTTTTCATCGTCACCGCGTGATATCAGCTGTATCTTTATCTGTGGTGTCTTTTTCCTGTAGTAGCCGCGTGGATGCGTCTTGAGATAGATCATGTTCTTGGGATGTGATTTGACTATTTGTTTCAACAACGGAGCGATCATGGCCTCAGTGATTCCTCTTGTATTATAGTTGAGCTCCTCTGCAGCGAACTTGCCTACCTGCTTCTTTATCATTGGCAGGATTTGCTCCCCAAATATTGCTTTCATTTCCGAGGGTACGCCGGGCAGACAAAAGATCGTTATACCGCCAGCCTGCTCCATGATTGCAGGCGCACTCCCTACAGGATTCTGGATTGGGGTCGAACGCTCTGGTATAGTGGCCATCTTTAGCCGCGACTCGGTCATCTCTTGGTGAAGCTTGTGTCTTGCATAGCTTTTCTTGAGCATTTCGATGGCCCTGTAGTCTATTATAACTTTTTTGCCAAGTGCTGCCGCCATGCCTTCAAGTGTCATATCGTCATAGGTCGCACCTAGGCCCCCTGTCGTTATCAAGATACCAGGCTTTCTTGCAAGCGATTCTCTTGTTGCAGACGAAATCTCGCTAAGGTCATCGCGTACAACCGTCACTCTTCTGACAACACCACCGACATTTGTAATCTCGCCGCAAAGCCAGTATGCGTTGGTGTTGAGCGTAATGCCTGATAGAAGCTCGGTTCCTATACAGAGGATTTCCACGATCATGCTTTGAAGATCCGGCTCAGCATAATAAGCTCAGGACCGCTCGTAAGGTTGCCTACAACTACTGACTTCATGTTTGCTACGATACCTGATGACAGAAAAGGTACGCCGCCATTCACTGTTACCGGTTCTGCAGGTACTTGCAATATTTCTGAAATTTCCATTACCTCGTCCTCTGTGGCCTTGGGGTGGACGCCTGCACCGCCATTAGTAGCGACGATCATTGATCCTGTCTGAACAAAACCTCCCACCGTCATAGAGTTGGTTGGGACACCAAGTACATCCTGCACCTGACGGTCTATCTCTCCCTTAAAGAGCGACGATACTATTGCGCCATTATCATTTGTTGCAATCAGATTGCCTACGGCAGTAAACTTGCTTTTCACCCGCTCGACATTGAGCTTACTTGACTGCTTCAGCATGTGGACCTCATCGTCAGATGCTATCGGGGGCAGCAGCATACCATTATTGTTCATGACTGCCATAGGGCCAAGGAGCCTGGTGCCTGCTATGGAAGCATACACTTCGCTTACCTGCAGGTAGTCGGCAAGCTTTTCTGTCTTTGTCTCGGCAAAACCGTATGGTACTAAGATGATACTATCATTTGTCTTGACAAATATGCCGATATTGGGGCTCTTGTATGCCGTATAGCGATATATCGCCAATCTTGTCTATAGAAAACTCCAAATAAAGGATATGAACCTAGCGTTAGCGATTGATCGTTCTCTCTTATGCAGCCTAGAGATCGTCCTCATATCAAAAACTACCTTCAAAGCTTTCGGACCATCATAATTTTTCAACTTCTTCTATGATATTGACCATCTAGACGCCGTTTGGGTAACTGTCAACTATCATTGATGGACAATCTATCACTATAAACTGGATGAGATTAGATCAAGAAAAGAAAGATGGCAATCCTTTAGTGTAAAAATTCAGGAACGTTTCAAGCTCATAGTGTTTATTATAGTCTCTGCTCGTGATAAGTAGTAGACATGTCTAATCACTTTTATGACAGAGATATTGTTTCAATAAAAGATTTTGCCAAGGATGACTTGGAATTTGTGTTTGATGCTACCGATAGTATAAGCCGCCTTAAGCATAGCCAGCGAGGTGAGCTTGGTAAGGGAAGGACGCTTGGCTACATCTTCTATGAGCCTTCTACCAGAACGAGGATGAGCTTTGAAGCCGCAATGGCATCACTTGGAGGAAGCTCGATCGGTATCTCTGACTTGAAGTCATCTTCTGTCGAAAAGGGTGAGAGCCTTGCTGATACAATAAGAGTCATTGATCTTTATTCGGATGTCATCGTGCTACGTCACCCTTTGGATGGCTCTAGTAGATTTGCAGCCGAGCTGTCACAAAACCCTATCATAAACGCTGGGAGTGGAAGCGAAGAGCATCCGACGCAGGCCCTGCTTGACTTATATACTATATTGAAGGAGAAGGGTAAGATCGATGGCCTGTCCGTGGCTATAGTCGGCGATCTAAAATATGGAAGAACCGTATATTCATTGCTCTATGGTCTTGTCAATTATAAAGTGGATGTACATCTTGTATCGCCGCCCACACTGCGGATAAGAAAAGAATCGCTCTATGAAATACAAGGCAAGCTCAAGATAAAGGAGCACAGCAAGCTTGACGAAGTCTTGCCAGAGATCGACGTCATTTACGTTACAAGGATACAGCGTGAGCGCTTTCCGGATGTGCAAGAGTATGAAAAGGTCAAGGGGACATATACAATAGATGAGAACACATTGGCAAAGTCCAAATCCGACATTGCAGTCATGCACCCCTTGCCAAGGGTAGACGAAATTTCACAGTCAATTGATCATACTAAAAATGCAATATATTTCAAGCAGGCATCTTATGGAAAGGAATTAAGGGCTGCGCTGTTGGCCCTTATGCTTAATGAGAACCTGCCAAGGTAGCTTGATAAAATTACCCTGCATGACAAGGAACAAGTAAGTGCTGCCAAGTATCTTATAGTCTATTATGAAAAGCATAAACGAAGAATCCACTCATGGATTTAGGCATAATTGCCCTTTATCGATGACTTGGCACCACAGGCTTCGCAAATCAAAAATGCAACCTTTGGCTTGATCTTTTCAGTATGTGTGTCGGGGCTCCCACATACTGGGCATTGAACATATTCTTTGATATAGCGATCGATGAGTGCCTGAAATGACGAAAGTGTCTTACGGCCCAAAAATATCACGCGCTCACCAGATATGTAGCCTGCAGAGGCAAGCTCTTTGTTGAGGTAAAACAGGAATTTTTCAGGATCTCTACGTAGCGCCTTTGGAAAGTCCATAAAGTTGCGGAAAAAAGTATTCTTGCCAACCAAGATTATCTCGGGAGTCGGAATCTCAAGCCTTGACCTTGCCTTCTTTGCAGTATTGCCCACTTTATCCTGCAGCCTCTTGAGCAAAACTTCATAGTCGCTAGCAGACTGCGCTTTCACAGGTAGATCGATTGCATTTCTGCTTAATTAACGTATATCGACTACTACAAAATTACCTGCAACTCTCTTTTTCGTAACTGCTATTGCTGCCAGCGACGAGTCACATCCGATCCATTGATGGCTTAGCTTTTCTGCAACCCTAAGTGTAGTACCTGAGCCGCAGAAAAAGTCTGCAACAAGATCATCCGTTTTTGAAAACTGGCTGATTATGCGTTCCAGAAGTTGGGTGTGCTTTTCAGTGCCGTAACCAGTAGAATAGTTGTACGCTTCAATATCGAGCCAGACATTATCGATTATCCTGTGTGTCTTTGGAGGGATCCAATACTCGGGGTATTTCCTATGTGGTAGCTTTCGGACAAATTCTAGTTTTTTGCTGGTAGCTTGCCAGTATTCTTCAAGTACCATGTGAGAGAATTTGTTCTCATAAAGCTGATAATTTCCAATCGCTTTTAGTGCTCTCTCTTTTGCCCACTTCCATTGTCCTCTTGCAGGTCTGGAGCCAAAGATCTTATAGCGCATTGTAGGCCTGTCTACATTGCTCCAAAAACTCATCCATTTAGCCTTTGAATGGTACTCTGCAAGTGGAGGTCGGAATTTGGTATCGGCCAACTTGGAATACCATAGTATAGTGTCGTGGGCAGCGTGCATCCTATCTATCAAATTAAATTGATACTGCAGGTTCTTCCTACGGCCGCGCTTTACTATTATCTCGTTTCTGAAATTTTCAGAGCCAAAGATTTTATCCATCATCACCTTGATGTAATGGATGGCATGCCAATCCAAGTGAATAAAAATAGATCCAGAAGATGAGATCAGTCTGCGGATCCCGCTCAAGCGCTCTTGCATCATCTCAAGATACTTGCTTTCTTTCAATACATCTTCAAAGGCCAGTTTGCTATTGTTTTTAATGCGATGTAGATAACGCTCGCCGCTGAGAAAGGGTGGATCAATATAAACAAGATCTATTTTGTTTTCAAAGCCATGCTTTAGCAGATAATTGACGCATTCGAGGTTATCACAATGGAAAAGCAGGTTCCTGTTCTTTAGACCGATATAATTATTCGGCTTGCAGATGAGCTTAGCTCTCTGTGCCATACCTTGAGATTGTGCTGCCCATTATTATTCAGATCGCATCGCCTGATTTTCTGTATTACAACACACTATGTAACATCCATCAAAAAATCATCAAATCTTCAAATTAATACCTGCACGAAGATGTGGTTGCAGCAGCGGATAAAAATTTGGTCAGTTTCACTATATGATACTTGAACAGTTAGGAGTTTTCTCACCAGCAATTCCTACAGCCAACCTGCCGTTTCTGACTTATTCAACAGTCCACTCCAAGACAGCAATCTGTGAAGATCGATGTATCTTATATAGATGCGAATTTCTTTCTATGTCAATACTTAGACCTACGTACTTCTTTAACCATTATGACCTCATTTCTATAATGAGACTCATTATAAGCAAAAATACTGTATGATAAGATATTGACCACACATACAGTATCGTCAAATATGATTCCAATTAACAAGCCCTGGATGGGCGAAGAAGAAAAGCGTGAGGTAACAAATGTGCTTGAAGAAAACGCACTCACGACAGCTGCGCGCGACGGCGGCAAGCGAGTGCGTGACTTTGAGTCGCAGATGAAAAGCTACCTGAAGATCAGACATGTAGTATCTGTCAATTCTGGCACTGCTGCGCTCTATGCTGCACTACTTGCCGCTGGCATAAAGCAGGACGATGAAGTACTAATACCATCATTTACGTTTGTAGCAACTGCCAATGCCGTTGTCGCGGCAGGTGGTAGACCAATTTTTGTAGACATCAAAAAAGATGATTACACCCTGGATGTTTCTGACCTAAAAGCCAAGATCACGAAAAAATCCCGGGTGGTAATACCTGTGCACCTCTACGGCCACCCTTCAGACATTGATGAAATAGGCGAGCTTGCAGAAAAGCATTCGCTTGACGTTATAGAGGATGCCTGCCAGTCTTTAGGATCAAGTTACAAAAACAAGCAGACTGGAACGTTTGGCATGCTGGGCTGCTTCAGTATGTATGCAAGTAAGGTGCTGACAGCGGGAGAAGGCGGTGCAATTGCAACAGACAGCGACGAGCTTGCTGACAAGCTCAAGATGATAAGGAACCACGGCATGGTCGAAGGCCATGATACAATGATACTTGGTCTGAACCTTAGACTGCCTGAGCTGAGCGCAGCTGTTGCTAAGGTGCAGATGCAAAAGCTGGACAAGATGCTAGAGATTAGGAGACGCAATGCAGAGCTTTTGAGCAAATTGCTGATTGCATCTTCAGAGAAATACAAAGTAAGGATTCCTGAGGAGACTGCTGACAAGAAGTTTAATTGGTATCTCTACACAGTAGCCCTTCAGGACGACAGAGATATGATAAAGAACAAACTTGTGCAAAATAACGTGGGCGCAACTGTCTATTACAGCCCGCCAGTGCACAAGATGCCGTTCTACGCGCACATTGCATCGGAAGCAAAGCTGCCTGCGACAGAATGGTGTGCCGACCATGTGCTCTCACTGCCAGTACATCCACACGTCGCAGAAGCAGATGTAGACCGTATAGCAAACAGTCTAAAATCTATAGTGGAGAACCAAAACGTATCATAAATTTTGCAGATCAGGTTAATTTCCTAGATGCCGATGCCTTTTTATATTATGGATCGACCAACTAGAAGGCGGAAATGGCGATAGACACTGGAGATACTACGTGGATGTTGATCTCCACTGGCCTTGTCATGACGATGACACCTGCGCTCGGATTTTTTGAAGCAGGCCTCATCCGAGGCAAAAACTCACTCTCTGTAATAATGCAGACCTTTTCGGGGCTTGCTATTCTTTCCACCCTCTGGTTCGTTCTTGGATTCACCCTTGTTTTCTCTCCATCTCAGGGTGGCTTTATTGGCGGCTTTGACTGGCTGTTCTACAACAATGTGCCCTTCAATGAATCTCTCGACTATTCGCCTACAATTCCAGGCGTGACGTTTGCCACTTACCAAATGATGTTTGCAGTTATTACGCCGCTTCTCATCACAGGTGCCTTTGCAGAAAGGGTCAAGTGGAATGCGTTTGTAGTCTTCATTGTCGCATGGAGCATCTTCATCTACTATCCTCTTGCACACTGGGTATGGGGAAGAGGATGGCTTGCAGAGCTAGGTGTATTCGACTTTGCCGGTGGTATCGTCATTCATACAAGTGCGGGTCTTGGCTCCTTGGCAGCTGCGCTAGTGCTTGGACGCAGGAAGAATTTCGGCCCCGATATCATGGTGCCTCACAATATACCGCTTGCAGTCATTGGAGCGACACTACTGTGGATCGGATGGTTTGGGTTTAACGCGGGTAGTGCACTTGCTTCAGGATCGCTTGCTGCAAACACTTTGCTTGTGACGCATATTGCCTCATGCACATCAGCTCTCGTTTGGATAGGGCTTTCGTGGAAGCGGGCAGGCAAACCATCAAGTACAGCTGCAATCAACGGCGCGATTTCTGGGCTTGCAGGCGTAACACCGGCTTCAGGTTTTATTAGCGCACAGAACTCATTTCTGCTTGGCATTGTGCTAGGGTTTGCTTCCTACTATGCAATACTACTGCTAAAAGAGCACCTGAAGATTGATGATGCCCTTGACGTCAGCTCTGTCCACGGCGTAACTGGCATAGTGGGTGCACTAGCGATAGGTCTTATCGCAAGCACTTTTATCAATCCTGCCGGCCCGGATGGATTGCTATATGGAAACCCCATGCAACTAGCAGTGCAGGCATTTGGCGTTGCAGTAGCAGCAGCTCTAGGATTTGGCGGCACCTTCATCATCATGAAGATAATAGACGCCACGATAGGGCTCAAGGTAAGAGAGGAGGAAGAGGACATCGGACTAGACATTACACAGCATGCAGAGCGGGCGTATGTCAGCTAACGTTCTTTTTTCTTTCTTACTAATTTGTAAACTCTTTTTGTGGTTCTATAGGAGATCTATGAAATATTCGTATGACACCACATGATATAGTCCAAAATTCGCAATGTGAATTTTTTCTTTAATATAATATAATTTTAGTTACGCTATATTGCGAAGAGAGTTTTACAAAAATTGTATCGGTGCCGATGCTTTTGACTAATTTACAAACGTATGTGTCCTACCATTTCGGTATCTCTGCTAACTCCCTGCTATCCTATAAACTTCATTAGTTCTTCATTAGTTTTGTCTTTCTCTTCAATGTTCAGACCATGGCCGCTTTCATTAAATTCAATCAATCTTGAGCCTTTAATTCCTTGACTCATCACTTTTGCAAAGTCAAATGCACATATCTTGTCATGTGTGCCATGAAATATTGCTACCGGCAGGTTTCTTTGATTCACTACCTGCATATCATTTCTAAGATCTGCATCACGTAATTCTTCTAGGCACTTTACGGTTGCAAATGGGGATGCTTCCATATTTATTGAGAATAGCCAGTTTAGCATCTCTCTGCTTTGGGAGTTCTCACTCTTAAAGAATATCTTGGCAAAGTCAGAAACCATCTTTGGCCTGTCTTGCTTTGATTGCATGATGAGATCGTTGCAAGCCGATTTTTCAAGTCCATACGGATAATCCTCTCTCTTGGTAAAACAAGGTGCAGCCGCACTCATCAATACTACTTTTGAAACCAGTTCTGAAAAGTACTTTGCTATATAATGCATCACTATTGCACCTCCCATTGAAAATCCTACTATAGTTACTCCCTGTAAGTTAAGCGCAGAAATCACTTGCTTTATGTCATCAGCAAATACATCATAGTTGTAGCTGGTCCAAGGCTTATCTGAGCGTCCAAAGCCTCTGAGATCAATACTGATGCAGCGGTAACCACTCTTATGCAATGCCATGAATTGGTATTCAAACGTCTTGTGACTCAATGGCCATCCGTGAATAAATAATACAGGTTTGAGAACATCTTTGGCCCCACTTTCGCTGCCTATGTCTTCAACGTAAATAGATACGCCCTCGTCGACAACAACAAACGGCATTTTATTACAGCTTCCATTCATTCTATTTATAACATTTCATTGAAAAAGTTGATTGCTTCAAATGGTTCATTATTTTGCGTTCAACCCATATCTTAAGATAAGATGTGGATCCAAATACGAGCATCGAGTACTGCATATATCTACATTCTAAAGTCTTTTATTGGCTTGTATTCCATTTTTTATTTTGTTGAGACTGATAATCTACACTGGCAAGGGTGGCACTGGCAAGACAGTAACTTCCTGCGCAACTGCAATCAAGATGGCCGAGCGTAACTATGAGACGCTTGTGATCTCGGCAGATCCGGCGCATACACTGAGCGATGCTTTCGTGATGCCCAATGTCGGCCACGAGCCAAAACAGGTGCTGCCGAAGTTGACTGCATTGCAAATAGACCCTGTCACTGAAATGAGCCGACAGTATAATACTATACTCTCATATACTGCAGCCCTATTTTCTTCCAAAGGGATAGATGAAACACTTGCCTATGAGATTGCTATGCTGCCTGGTATGACTCAATTATTTTCGCTATTGAAGATAGAAGAAGTCGACCATGCAAAAACATTTGATGCAGTGGTGCTTGATATGCCCGCCTCCGGCGAAGCGCTACGTTATCTGTATTTTCCCAAGCTCGTAGGCAGTGTCGGTCGCAAGCTGTCAGGGCTTGCAGGCCTCTTTAGTGGGTTTGCCAAGGTCTTCCAACCGCTTGCCAAGTTCCCGACACCCACCAAGGATGTCATACAGAGTGAAATGGACCTGCTCGACAGGCTCGATGCACTTTCCGACATTATCAATAACAACGATAAGACCTCTGTTAGACTGGTTGCAAACCCTGACACATTCAGCATCGAAAATGCCAAGCGTGTACTCATGTCGACAAGCCTCTATGGCATTAATGTCGATATGGCAGTAATAAACAAAATAATGGCCAGCTCATCAGATGACTACTATGCAAAATGGGCAAGCTTCCAGAGGTCAAAGGTGGAGGAAGCAAAGGCAAATTTCTATCCTTTGCCTGTAAGAGAGGCACATCTCTATGGCACTGAGCTTCGTGGCATAGATATGCTGCGCAGACACGGTGAAATGCTCTTTGGCAGTGATGACCCGTCCAAGATATTCTATCACGGTGAACCATACCTGTTTGTAAAGGAGGGAACTGCGATAAATATGACTGTGCAGGTACCCTTTACCGAGAAAGATGACTTCAGCGTAGAGCGTTATGGCGACCAGCTCACTATAACAGTTAAGACTGTGACAGGACGGATAGCCAATGTTATTCCTTTGCCCGTTGCGACTGCAGGGATGAAGCTAGCAAAAGCGAAGCTTTTGAATCACAAACTAAGCGTGCAGTTTGAGAAAGAATCTTTGTAACCCCTGCTCTATCAGGTCGTCTGCAAACAGTTTATATAATATCGAATTTGATTAAACTCGAGAAAGAAATGCCAATAGATCCAGACTTTCCAAAAAATCATCAGCCAATTGGCAAGCACCAGCACACAGACGGGGAGCATTTTCATTTTGTATGGGGGCCTGGAAGGGCTGCAGAAGCGACAGAAAACGAAGAGGTCAAATCTGCTTAT
>DATDKS010000052.1:0-11300 GCA_036519825.1 Nitrososphaera sp.
TTCATGATATTCTCGATAGCGTAGTAGTACAAATACAAAGGAAGAGTCACCCATAGAAAGTTTGTAATAAGGCGCAATCCATTTGAGTATGAAAATGAAATAAGAGGGGCTAAAAAACTGCCGACTCGCTGTTTGAGCGAATAACACAGCATTAGCCACTGAGATCGATGTGCCATTATCAGGCAAGATAATAGAGCCAAAGCTTAACAAATTGTTTAAAAGGTAATTGCCTCCACATTTACGTATTCGGAGATACCATAGAAGTGTTTTTCTTACAATGTCTATCGAATTGCGGCTTTGGAAGGTTGGAAGGAATATGCAGGGAAATGCCGCCAAATCAACAATCTTCCAGGACACTGAAACGTTAATAGTAATTGCCTGGCTTGCTCTTATTATTGGAAAGTACAAACTTGAGGGATTATTTGGCAAATACTCCTGATGCCAAGGCATTTCTGGCTCCAAACTCTTCTGATCAAGAGCTCGTGGCCCGTGCGAAAGAGAGGCTTACAGAGAATGGCATCCATGAGGAAAGGGTGGAGATTAACTACGACGTACAGCAGCTGAGGGCTGGCGACATTTACATAAGCTATGAGCCACCAGACCTTATAGTCAGAGTGGTCTACGAAAAAAAGCCAAGTGGCATGGTCAAAATGAAGAGCATGGCTACGATCAGACTCTAAGCATCTCACTGAGCATTTCTTTCAAACTGTCTGCATAGTATCTGGTTTCAGTTCCATCATTCATAGATCTCAGGATTACTTGACCTCTGGCAATTTCATTTGGCGCTACAATTACTACAAACGCCGCTCCTTGATTTGAAGCATACTCTAGTTGCTTTCTGAGTGCCCTTCCATGCATATCGTAATCGACTGCTATGCCGCTTGTGCGTAGAGATGAAACCAGCTCAAGCGCCTTTGCTCTGAGATCGTCTGTTGCATTTGCAACACATACAAGGGCTCTTGGTCGGTGCTTCAATATACCATGCCTTTGGAGGGCCATCACTATACGCTCCACTCCTCCAGCAACTCCTGTAGCCCCAATATCTTTTCTTCCGAACGCTTCAATGAGACTGTTATATCTTCCTCCACCAACGAGTGCCCCAGAATCAGTGGTTGGATCGAATGCTTCAAAAACCACTCCAGAATAATAGTCAAGTCCGCGCACTATGCCAAGATTAATTCGTGCTCCTTCTACCTTCTTTGCCTTGAGCAAATCCATCAAGCTGACTAACTGCTGCCAGCTGTCAAGCTCCTTCACGTCAGCCTTGCTGGCAACTTCGTCGGCATTGCCTTTTAGTTTTGACAGATCTATTAGAGCCTGCATTTTTGCAGGCTCTATTTTATCCTTGTATTCTGCAAGCACGGCCTGCGGCCCCTTTTTTGGTACCTTATCTACTGCGCGAAACATTTCAAGCATCGCCTCTTCGCTAGAAATGCCCAGTTTTTTTCTTATGTACTGCTCAAGAAGCCGCCTGTCGTTTATCTCGATTGCTGCCTTTAGGCCTAGTGTTCTGAAAAAGGTGCAAACAAACTCGATCACCTCAGCATCTGATTCTTGGCTGAATGGTCCGTACACTTCGATATCCCACTGGTGGAAGTAGCGGTAGCGCTCAGCTTGAGGCTCATCATATCGCCACACGCCGGCAAATGAAGCCAACTTGACTGGCATTTTTAGATCGCGCCTTGACTCAACATATCGAGTTAGACCGATAGTGAGATCAAAACGAAGGGCGACGTTCCTGCCTCCCTTGTCCTTGAAAGCGTAGATCTCGTTTGAGATTGCAGCGCCGCTCTTTGCCTCTAATGTGGCAAGCATTTCAAGAGGAGATGGCTCTGTGAGTTGGAAGTTGAACAGCCGCGCAATTTCAAAGAACCTATCGCGGACATAATTTAAGTTAGCATACTCTTCAGGATCAAGATCCCTCATGCCACGGGGAAGCTCTAACCTAGCCATACAGTAGCCAGCGGTGAGTTAGCATTTAGATTTTGCGATATTTCAGCATAGAATAACGCAATAAATAGCCGTCATTTGTTCATGGTCATATTGGCAGGCGGCTACCGATTCCTTGATCATATGACAGATGCCATTATAGAGGCTTACGGCTCCACCTTAGAGGAAGCCTTTGAAAACGCTGCTAAGGCTCTCTGCGACACCATGATCGATTTGAAAACCGTCAGAGCCAAAAGAGAAATTAAGATTTCTGCCAAAGGCAATGACCTTTATTCGTTGCTCTTTGATTGGCTAGATAAGGTGATGCTTTTGCTGGTGGCAGATCGGATAGCAATGTCTCAATTTTCTGTCAAGATAAAACAGCATAACAACAGCTATTTGCTTGAAAGCATTGCAGGAGGAGAACCACTTGAACTGCACCGACACCACTACAAGGTGGAAATCAAGGCAGTGACATATCATGAAATGGAGATCAAGCAAGAAAAGGATATGATCACCGCAAAATTCCTACTTGACCTCTAAAGCATTCAGAAGATTAGGTAGTTAGTTTGCAGACGGCCATCGAGGCATGTGACCTCTTCTGAGTTTTATCAGAGAGATACACATCATTATATAGAGGCAATTATTGACACTCTACTTCCACACTGTTAGCCAAACCACTGTTCAAGCGACTGGTTGCGGTTTGCTATGGACTTTTGCAGCTTGTCAAGTGTGCTGCTCACTCTATCTGTTGAAAAGCTTTTTTTGACACAAAGAAAATTCAGTATATTTTCACGACTGACCTCACCAAATTCAATCTTGTCAATGTTTGGTACCTCAGGATCGAGAAAGATCTTTCGTATCTCCTGATAAGGCACTTGTGAAAGCAGGCTCTCAATTTTTTTAACATCTTCCAACCTGCCATTTTCCTTGATCAATTTGATTGCAGTCTTTGGGCCAATACCAGGAAAGCCACCAGGATTGAAATCGGTGCCGATAAGTATCCCTACGTCTACCAGCTGCTCATGTGTTAGGCCAGTGTCATGCAACACCTTGTCATGCTCAAGTATTTCTGGTTCTACATCGATGTATGTGCTGCGGTTAGGCACTTTGCGCTTGCCGCTAATTGCCAGATTGCGCACCAGCTTCTTGGCTCCAAACAATATCGAGTCGTAATCTTGGCTTCCAACAGCAAATGCCACATCATGTCTTGTAAGATATGAGGCTGCCGATTCCCCGTCAGAGGGTGCCTGAATATATGGAATGCCCAAATAAGACAGCAATTTTTTTGATTCTTCCACCATTTCAGGAGTCAGGACGGCCGTGCGTGTACTATACTTGCGTGCGTCCTCCACTCTGCCCTCCTCAATTGCAAGATGATATTTTTCTGCTGCTTCTTTTTTCAGTTGGCTTCTGCGCTCTATTTCAGCCACCTTGAGCTCGTTTGCCTTGCCGTCAAAAACGTAAATGGGCCTAATATTATCCATCAGTAAGTTGGCGTTCCGATAGAATAGGCCGCTCAAGTGGCTCGTTACTTCTCCCTTTGTGTTCGTAAGCAGATCGCCTGTCGGACCCCTTATAATGCTGAGGAATTGGTAAATCGTATTGTAAGCATCAATTGCAACAACCTTGCCTGCCAGCTCTGACAATTTGAGTGGCGTTGGCGTCACCAGTGGCTTGAGGTCTAAGCCCATTTCTTGTTATCACCCAATACACAGGATGGCACAACAAAAACTTTAGCTCTGCATCAACAAAATTCCACGCCAATAAAGCAGACAAGTATCACCATTCTCATTAAATCTTAATAAGTAAAAAGATCAATGGCATTTTATGACTTCTTGCTCTACAACTATAGAGGCATAGCTCTTTCATCCAAGGATGAAAGCGTTCACTATACTACAACGAAGGCCCTATCTAACGATAATATACCTTAATCCTTCGCCTAGAATGATTGTGCTGAAATTAGGATCATTACCGTCCAAAAGCTCGGTGGATCTAAGGCTTAAAAAGCAGTACGAAAACGGCACATTGAATAGGTTTTTCGATAATATGAAGACTAAAATTGGCAATGCGTGATTTGTCAGCAGGTATCAAAAGCTGCTTTAGCAAAAAATAGGGTTGCAATTTACCACGACAACAGCACGTGGGTTATTGCTTATAGGTTCTAAGGGTTTGGGCTATCCATTCGACATCTTCCTTTGTCTTTGCCAAGCGTCCAATCTTTATACAGTCACGGATGTCCTTTGACTTGAGCTTTCTCCATACGGCCTCCGCTATTGCTACAGCCACATCAGATGTGACCCCTTCACGCCCAAGGATGTGAGCACATACCTCTTGAAATGAGCCAAAAGAGTATTGTTTGAAGTGGAGCACGACAAACCTTGATAAGAGCGGCGTCAGCATTCTGTCGGTGGCGTTGCTAGTTGCAAAGACCCATGTCTTTAGGTGGGTGTTACGCGTCTTTTGGAACTTGGTTTCCGCTAGGATACCCGTCTCCATCAGACTTAGTAGTGCAGTCTGATCCTTCATTGGCATGTGTTCTATTTCGTCCACAATCAGGTACCGCGGCCTTTTAGCGAACAGATAATCAATCATGCCGGATTTAGTGCTGTGGCTTCCAAGTGTAAAGTAAGAGCGTTCGAGTCTCATGCATTCAACCATGAAAAGCGTCTTAGCAGATGCTGGCGGGCCAACAAGCAATATGTGGACAGGTTTTTCAGAAGACAATGATAACTGAAACAGCCTTTTTACATCGCTAAAGCCTACTATGCTCTCAAATAGCGCCTCCGGCTTAATGTCGGTCAGCCTTTCGATTCGCGGCTTGACAAGGGGCTCTTCCTGAGTTCGAACTGGCAGCTTCTCTTCAAGCATCCCGCATTATATGTATAGATAATAGATTTTAGAAGTTCCTACCAAACTGCAACATCTACTAGCTGAAATTTTCTAGACTCGAGTTGGTGAACATGCGTATAACACCTATCGTTTCGCCCGTCAACTTGATGGTATAAGCTGCAGCGTCGGCAGAGGATATCTTTGAGAGCTGGTCAAGGAATTGAGCCTTGTCCTTACCCCGCTCATAAGTACCTCCGGACTCTTTCACGCAGAGTGGGAACTTTTGAATCTTAATACCTTTTGAGGTGAGGTGCCCAATAAAGCTTCTATAGGAATCAATATTGTACCAATCCCAGCCACGCTCTTCACTGTATGCTATCCACACATCTATTGTATTTTGAAAAAACGCCTTCTGGCGCAGCTCTTCAAGGGTCATTTGTTAAAAGTCTGCCCGGCGCATTTTGCTTCCGCAGCGTGGGCACGCTCCGCCCTTGAACCTGTGGCCGCAGGCTATACAGATATAGTTGATTCCTCCACCTGCTCCTAGCATTCCGCCAAATCCGCCTCCGCCGCCACCCATTCCCATACGGGCCATCATGCGCCTGCGCATGTAATATGAAATACCTATGAAAACTGCGATTGCTGGAATGAGCCCCCACAATCCAAGCCACATTGTAAAGAGCAGACTTATGGCAAGTGATACCATTATCCATGCCATTTGCTGACCTATCCAGTTCAAGTAATTATCAATTAATATTGGAATTATTCTTTTATTAAGTTTTCCAGTGGAAGTACTATAAAATCAAAGTATCTGTCAAACAAGAATAGGATAGAAGCGTAGTATGGCCACAAGTAATTAATACAACGCCATCTTTGCCTGTCATGATTACTCTTGTAACACGATGCTAGTATCATGCACTTGCTTATTCTGTTCCCCCTTAGGTCCCCCTTGTATTGATACTCCTTATTGTTATTATTCACCCGAAATTATCGTATCATAACAAAAAGGTGCCAAAGATCTCTGCAAATACCTTGATCGAATGTGGTTTTGGCAGGGTCGGTATTTGGTGCGCTTGTTTTTATATATGACAGAGTCACTTCGAATGCTGCTCTATCAATATTTTTTATGTGTATATGTAACCGAGAACCTTAACCTGACATGACATCATATGGAGATTCAACATTATTCCTGCCAAAAATGCGCCAACCAGCAATAGAGATTACTTCATCATCACAAGGCATTCATACGTATTCATGTTTGTCTTTCCTTTGCATTGGAGGATCCTTATAATTACATGTGATTTCTTATGACCGAGGGTATTGGGGTAGTCTATAATGTTTGCCCTCGTTTACCTTTTCTATGTGGCGCACGAAGTCATACAAGTTTTCTTTTACGCCTGTATTAGAATCAAGCATAAGGCGGTTCATCCAGATTAATTTTAGAACTTACTCTAACATTTAGACGCTCTAGTCTGTTGTGGAATAGGGCTCATCTTTTATTCGATCATTTGAAGATCATTTCTCGGTATCTTGTATTGCTTTAGGTCAATTAATTTACTGTTAATCACAAATTTTATCCACAGTTAAATGTAATAACATCTATTCTGAATTATTATTGTTGCCCAAACCACCTGCCGCGGTTTCAATCTTTGTGCTGTGTGAGACCTGCTACTGGTGTGCGACATTCCTTGACAAGACTAAGGTGAAGGATAGGTGCCCGATGTGCTCAGCTGCTCGACTATCAAGCTTTCCAATAATGCCGGACGAATCGTTTATTTTCAGCTATGGGGCCAAGCGCGGAGTCGAGCTGGACTTTGGGCGCAGGAAACGATCAAGCTGAGTACACAATCTTAAGTTCCAAGCTGTTGCCGTTCCTATCGTAGGCGGCTATTGTGTTGTCATCGTAAGGGTGATTGATGATGATGGATACAAACCCTGTAAAGTGGTGGAGGTCTTCAAGCGACGGATTGTTTGAGCCTCCTGGATGAGAGTGTGCTGTACCAACGTGAGGTATGGTGTAGGGAAGATCATGAATTCCAAAGCCGGAGTAAAATGGACCACTCTCAGCAAATGGAGGAATTACGACCCCATCGACTGCGATCTGCTCTCTCGTACTCTTGCCCTGAAGGACGAGGATAGCCTCGTTTGGATGATGTGTCTTTGCCCATGTGATTATGCTGTCAGCCACCTGTCTCGTGATGACGACTGCCCGTGTATTCCTTTTCTCGCTCTTTTTCAAAGACTATGAAAACTCTTTGGCTTTGGCTTTAATTTTAACATTAGCAGATCCACAGACCTTTACTGAGAAAAGATTTCCTAGAGGCGAAGGGCCTGAAATGAATGATAAAGCATTGACTGGTACTGGTATGTAGTCGGCTCATCTTTGCAGATTATGAGTGACAGGTATCGGTATGTTGAAAATGCGCTTGTTCCTTCAGTTCTATATTAATATATGTTATAGGGAGTCCGCATTATCCTTTCTCTGTTTGTTTGATATTATTTTCATGACATATGCAGTGCTCTACTAAAAAATAGACAGGACATGAGTTGATTGCGCCCTTGCAGACAGTTGCTGGCCACTTTTGCATCGCTGTTGTCGCAATGCTAAATAACCAGCTGATGCATAAGAGCAGCAATTCGATGATGACCTGATGTTATTGAAAAGGGAAAGTGTTAGCAACAAACTAATTCTGCGAAGGGGCGTGGTTGGCAACGATTGCGACGGGACGCCGCTTCTCATAAATGGTAGAGGCGAGGCATACCGCGTCAACGATACTGCAGTCTCGCTTTGGAACATGTCTAACGGAATCACATTTGACGACCTCTTGCTAGAGGTTCTCCGGATTTCAAGCGGTGAGGAAGATGATGTAAGGAAATCTCTTGAGCATATGATAAGGAAGTTTCAGAAAATCGGAGTCGTTGAATTACGAGATCATCGTTACTTACAGATTTGAAACGCAAACATGATGTAGCCGGTCGTTATGCCGTTACGCCGATATGGATAAAAGTTATTAGTTTCCTTTGGCATTAGCTCGTGCTTGATCGCAAGAGCATCTTGTTTTGATATCGACAACTTGACAAGTCGCTCTACCAGTATTGCAGACCAGGGAAGTTGAGGAAGGGTGTCTTTCTTGTTTGCAAGCAATGCTATGACTCTGTTTGGATACTCTCTGTCGAGTATGACAGAATAATTGCAGTCATCTTTGTCAGTAAACGGATCGGGCAGGCAATATGGATCAACATGCACATATTCGCGAAGCCTATCGCGAAAGTCGTCTGCTAGACCTGCAGCTATTGCAATGTCTGCAAGCGACAATTTCTTGATCTCTTCAGAAGTCGGTAGCTTTATCGATGTAGCAAGCACAGCAGCTTTTATTGTGAGGGTATGATTATATAATTTTTCAGGAGAGACGGTGTGCTTTTCGAATAGTTGTAGAGTGGGTAACCTAGTAGTACTCCGACGAGGTCGAGCAGGAATTATCCCAGACTGATAAAGGCATAAATTGCAATACCGGTTCACAAATCAGGAGCGCCGGGGTACCCAAGCTAGGTAAGTCACAGTAGGCCCTAATAGGGGTCAGCCTCGAGATCATATATACTGTTTCAGAGTATGACGCGCTAGCTGATGTCCTTCGGGACTCGAGGGTTCGAGTCCCTCTCCCGGCGCTTACCTCCACTTATGTGTCGCTGCACTCTCCAACAATAGTGGTCATCAGTAAAAGCCTTTATTCTTTTTACTCTTGATGCTTAATTTCTCTCAGCACCGAAGAGCAATAAGTGGTCCCGACTCGGAAAAAGACTATGCAGCACTGGCAGTCCTTCATGCCTAAATCGAAGAGATTCTGCCAATACCCCCGAGCAGGTATCATAGATGGAATTGTAGATGCCGCCGAGTTTGTCAATGATCTTGCTAGGAATATTTTCCATTGAACGTTAGAAAAACCCACGATTTTATCCAAGGATGGAGTAGGGAGATACGACAGGTATTTCACAGTAAGAGTATATTTTACTGCATACGTGCTCTGATTATAGAAGTCATCCTCGATAATGTAAATGGCTTGACTAATACATCATCCTTGCCAATTCCAAGTGATTTCATTTTGCTGCTAATTTCAGTTAATGGAGACGTAGTAGTAAGAACAATTCTTTGATCAGGCTTGGTATTTTTAATTGTTTCAGCTAATTCAATGGCAGAAGAGTCACTGTCCTGTAGGTGTGTATCTATTATGACTACTTCGAAGACCTCCTCGGACGGAGAGAATATTAGTTCTGAGCATCTCTTTATATCATTTACAATCACCGCATTAATTCCTACAGAAGTCAGATACGCATGATATACTGTTTGAATATCATTTTCAGGTTCTACAACAAGTACACGTAAAGCATTGCAGTTTCTCAGCCTGCATTTTTGTAATTCAACCACTAGGCTGTGGACATTGCCAATTCGGCTTTTGGAGTACACATTTGATTCTTTATTCAAAACAGTAGCAGGATGTGGACATAGTATGGTGATATTGAGTTGTTTGTTTCTTAACCAATCGAAGTGAGCGTCATTCCACCAGCTTTCCAGCTCCATGCTTTTGTCAAAATGGCAATGCTCAGACAGAAATCCAGCAGCTTCGGCAAATATCAAGACCTTATCACCCTCTCCTTCAGATTTTCGTTTACGCAGAAGTTCCTCTATCTCTACCTTGAGCTGTTTAAAAGGTGCAAGATCTGATGCCTTGGCAGATTCATAGAAGGGAAGAAAATCAATTATGACTAAGTTGCCTCTCTCGATATTTTCCTGATAGTTTATAATTTTAGATGAAATTCTACTCAGATGTGATTTGTCACCGTTGAAGACTGAAGCATATATACAAAGCTGACCTGCTCTAAGCCCTTCAGTTAACGAATCTGTTGCAGCATAATCGCACTCATTCTGATTATTGCATAGCACCATAACATGCTCTTTAAAAGATCGATTTAGCAATTGATATGCTTGATGCTGACGTCGGGAATGGAATAAGTTACCAATTTATCTTGCCTCTTGAAGCGTTACCAATCACCAAGCTTTATGGTATATCAAGCTTGTTCTTGATAACTGGATAACCAGGGTACTAAATCAATTAGATCTCTTCTCTGTTGAGGCTGCGGAGATTGATAATGAGTCAAATAGCTTAGCACCCAATATTGGGTGGAGGGATTAAAGTAATCATAACAATGAGTATCAAGTCAGACCATCGCTCTGACCTCAATGAGCCTACCTGTATTCAAATCAAATTTCTTTATGTGTTTATGTCGTGTTTTCTTCATATGATCCAAAATATCACTGTGAAAGGCGAATGCAGTTTGGCAGTTCGAACACACCCAGATGTTGTTCAGATCCTCAGGATGCATATATGTATTTCCTTGCTATAACGCAGTAGCAAATTTGATTTAAGCGTTGGGAGATCATCTTATGGAGGTAACCACTATAAATGACGTCCCTTTCTATCCCGGTAGCGGCGACACCTTACAGCAATACACGAGATGAGAACCTACCTAGCCGTATAGTTTCAGTGCTACGTTGTTGTCAAAGGATCTGATATTCTATGCCCTGCTATGCAGATCCATATGTCTCGTTGTCTTTTGAGACAACGTGGCCAAAAGTCCTCTTATTTTTTCTAGCAGCTGCGAGGGTGTAAATGGCTTTCTTATCACTTCATCAATTGGGGTTGATGGAAAAACGGCTTCAAATTCTGGTTTGTTTACTTCAAACATGGTCATCAGTAGGACCTTCATTTCGGGTCGCAAATCCTTTACTTTTCTGACACGCTGAAAACCAGTCAATGCAGGCATCCTAACATCAGACACCAACACACGACAGAATTTGCAGTCCTTCTGAATATGAAGTAATGCGGTTAGCGGATCTGCAAAAGCATGAACCTTGAAACCTGCATGTTCTAAGCTCTTGCCTGTCACCGTCAAGGTATCTATATCGTCATCAACAATTAGTATAGTTGTCTTTTCATTACTGCGCTTTACTAATCGTTCTTGCAACTTGTAGAAGAAAGAATATGGCATACAAGTATTTAACATTGACTATTTCTCTACTTTATCTTCGTGAAATGAAAATTTGGGCGAGTTGACATCTAATGATTCCTATTATCAACGGACCCTTGATATGCATCTTCTAGCATGAGGCACTGTGATCATCCACATATGAATGACAATATTGAGAGAAGAAATGAAAATAGCAAAAACGGATCTTAAAAGGGGTACAACAACAATAAGAATAAAGGAACAATTGCATGCAGTGGCATAAAAAACTGCATTGAGTAGGCTGTTATATAAACTCAATATAGATGGCTGCGAACCAACTAGGTCTGACGAGTAAGCGAAATGGAATCTACTATCAAGGATAACGAGAGGGATAATGATAATATAGAAAACAGCAGTAACTGTCCAAAATGCTTATCTGGTGATATGGCAAAGCATCCTCCTTTCTTATCCATACCCCTTACTCCTAGTCCAAAGATTGCTGAAAAATCAAAGACATTTATCGAAGACCAGGATGT
>DATDKS010000053.1:0-6013 GCA_036519825.1 Nitrososphaera sp.
AGGTTCTCGTGCGTTGGACCGACAAATATATATATTCGGATTTTTTGCATACAGATAATGATGTTTGGACAAATGTTTGCGCAGATAGGCCCGGCATACGACCCGCTCTTCTACGACGTCATGGTGTACATATTCGGAACCATGTTGTTCGCAGTGTTCCTGTTAGGAGTCATCGCCTTCTGGCTTAGGAGAAAGGGACTTGGTGGTGGAGCAGCAAAAGAAAAGTGGGCACAGGAGCTGGAAAGGTACTTTGAGCGCGAGCAGATTGGCTTGATTCCCGACGAAAAGCATCACTGGTAACAAGAGAAAGAGTGGGGCAAATATCCCCATTATATTATTTATTTCTGATACTCTATAATTATCCTGTGCACAACATTATGTTCAGTTGAACGTCCTTATTGCATTTCCCTCAGCTTTTACCGATGAGCGGATACTTGCTCGGACAATAGAAAAGGCTGCAAGAAAAACCATAAGAAGCGTAGCTATTGAACACAATTGTGTAATATGTGAGTCTAGCAACATAGTTGAACTTGCATGCCAGCTTGCAACCATGTTTGGAGTTGAGAGCGTTGCAGTGGCTAAAAAGGTATCAAGCAACTTTTCTGCCCTTTCAGCTGCAATAGTTGAAGTTGGCGTCAGTCTCATCATTCCTGGCGATAGGTTTCATGTCAAAGTCATACTTCAACCTACAGCGAAAAGTGATTATGTGAGCAGGGATATCGAGTTTGCTGCCTCTGGCATGCTTACAGCGAGGGTGGCATCAATAACCGCCCTGCCTGCTAAAACCGAGGAAGACGCCAGCCGTCAGATTTTGGCAGTTGTAGGCAGAGAGTCAGCATACGTTTGCATCCAGACAATTACAGCTCCCAGCGGGCTCATCGCCAGCTCACATGGTGAAGTTTTGAGCAGCATCCATGACTCATTATCCTTTCTCTCTTCAATGATGGCGGCTAAAGCAGGCTTTGACTGTAGTAGTATCTTATTGCCATATGTTGACAAAAGTGAGCTTGAAATCAACGCCAAGCTTGTGCAGAGTTTTGCCGCAAGAACAGGCAGAAAGAAACAAACAATCTTGACAATGCCAATCAATGTTCCAGGAAAGGGCGCAGCATCAGCTTTGCTGAAGGAGAAGATCATATCAAAGGTTCTAATTAGAAATCAGAACAGCAGCAGGATCATTTTTCCATTCACCACTGCATACCATCCAGTTTGGTTCATAGAAACTATATTTCAAGAAACCCTGGCTGCAGGGAAGATGCCTTTTGCGCCTTTGATATTCCTATCAAATGAGCTTGTCACGTATGCACAACAGGCCGGAATAGAATTGAATATTTCATCTTCTGCTGCAGACATTACAAAAGGCAAGATTCAAAGATACGGCGAGGTTGTTGACTTTGAAGCAAAGTCAGCAATAAAGCATACAAAGAGGCTAGAGTTAAAGATAGGACCTAATTATTTGCACGACATTCTCGACACCATTTAGCTTATCGGCTAACTTCTGAAGTCCAACTGCTTTCTTTTTATATTCTGGATCGCTCAAAATCTCCTCGATCGCCTCGCCAAGTCGCTCCGGTCCCAATCCTTTTGGCTGCAGCATCACTCCGGCTCCTAGCTCCGCAACCTTGGTGCAATTACCCAATTGTTCTCCATGATTTTCGATAGGCACAGTAACAACCGGCTTACCAAACTGGAATGCCTGGGACAGCGCAACATGCCCACCTCGTAACACGAGAAGGTCGCTCGCGGCAAATATCTCATCCCGTACTGGACACCATTCATAATACCAGCTTAATTTTCCAATCCTACTTGGGTAGCTTTTGCCCCTTGGGTTCCCTTCAGAGATGACAAATTGGATTTTTGGATCCAGTCTTCTAGCTGTTTCAACTGCAACCTTGATGAGGGCCGGGCGTGTCTGCATTGGGCCGCTTACGTGCACAAATACTAGAGGCCGGCTCTTGTCAAAGCCCAGCATATTGGCTACTTTGATCACACGCTCTTCGCTTATCTGAAGTCTTGGGGAAGCAAATCCGATGTATTCTACCTTCCGTGAAGCTGAGCCTATGTCCCATACGTTGTGAGCAGAAAGAGTGTACGGGGGTGGAAGATCTGGCACCAACACTCTATCGGCCATTGCCCACATTGAGCCTAGGAGTTCACCAACGATTTTTTCAAAGATGCGAGGGACTGTGAGATCGTGGAGACGAGGCGAAAGCAATAGCTTAATCTGATTCAACACTACAACTGAAGGGACCTTGAGCAATCTGGCTGAGATAAGCGGTGACAGCCTGCTATCTGAGACGACAACATCTGGGCCGCACCCCAGTATGTTGCGTGTTTCTTGGTTAACCTGCCTTGAAAAGTTCGTAAACCATATTGGGACATTAGCTATACTGTCCTTGACAGAAAACCCTCCTTCCATGCTCCAAGCAAACTCAACAGGCGAAACAGTCGAGCACTTGTAGCCCCTCATAGAAACGTAGCTTACTGCCTCTCCGTATGACGAGAACCGAACATTTATTCCCTCTTGCTTGAGTTGGTCTGCCACCATAAGCAATCGGCTTGCGTGTCCAAGCCCTACACCATAGGGAGTAAAGTATGCTACTGCTGACAACGGGCTGAAATTAGCACCATTGATTATATATTATTGTTATAGTCCAACCCTTATGACCTTACCTCTTGGCTCTACTTCTTTGAATACTGCTGCTTGAAATTTGTATAGTTTCGAGCTGGGGTCAAGCCATACATCCGGCGGCGCGCCTGCTTTGTAGCAGATATTTGAAAGGTATTCCTCGACGTCCCACTTTAACTCGAGTGGAACTTGTGGCAGGAGGAGACCCGAGCCAAAACGCCAGTGCAGTAGAAGGCCGTCCCTTCCGATTTGGATTTCTCTTCCATACTCGGCCGGGCTTGCTTTGATCTCTTCTGGCGGGGTAAGTATGCTTACTTCGAAAAGGATGTTGTTAATCTCCTGTTTATCGAGTGGGGGAAAGCGAGGATCTTCTGTTGCTGCTCCAATTGCTGCCTCTACCACCCCTTGATATATGGGTTTCTCTGGAAGCGGGAACCCTATACAGCCTCGCAGGTATTCATTTTTGGTTCCGGTTACATAGTTGAGCGTTACAAAGACTCCTGCCTTTTCCTGCATCTCCTTTTCTGATATGATCATGACTGATTTATCCAAGTATTTTTCGACCGCCGTTCTTGCAATAGTGACAAGCTCAGCGCCTTCGATAGCCGATATCATTTCTGTGTTATTTACTCTGGAGAACCTATAAATCCACAGGTTCTTACAATGTCTCTCTTGTTCCTTGCTGTCGAATGCAAAAGATGGTGATTTGAGGGATGATCACCGAGTACAACTTCAATCATGAAATTTCCTTGAGTGTTCTTTGATGAGAAAATGACGTGGCATTTAACTTGAAGTGCAAGACATCCATTGTGCTGTAATATTTTTTCAAGCACTGTTGTAGACAGGAGACCTTTGGCTGATTACAGCAGCCCAAAATTCAACGATTGTTATTAGGAGGGTTCCACGGGCAAGCTGCAAAGAATTGAAATGCGACCCTTTGTAGTTATAAGGCATAAATCTTTCCTTTCCTGCTAGCAATCCTCTTCTTTTTAATTAGTTAGATGATAACCTCTTCCTCTTGAGGAGCCGGAGGCATGGGGACAAGAACGACAAATTCAAAGTTACCTCTGCATTCTGTATGAGGCATAATAGTAATAATAATAATACATCTTCCTGCATGGCATTTCTAAAGCGTGAATGGTTCATTAGTAACAAGACATATTAACTCTAAACTCTTATTCTAAACTCGCACACGTATATGATGAACTGTCCTAACTGCGGCGCAATCATGGTATGGCTTAACGGCTCTGTATTGCATGACCCGCCTGTCAAGCAATACGAATGCAGACGATGCAAGTTATTTGTTGTCAAGTATCAAGATGGCAATTACGAAGTGATACCTATTGAGTCAGAGATGCAGCAGCAACAATGAAAATAAACAAGGTCGTTGAGACATGCATTTATTCTTCTGATCTGGAAAGCATGAAAAAGTTTTACATAGAAATTGTTGGTTTATCAGTAATTCAAGAAGAAAGAGATAAGTTAATTTTCTTAAAGGCCGGCAAGAGCATGCTGCTTATATTTGACCCTTCACGAACTAGCATCAATAATGACGTGTTACCGACACACGGCGCAACGACTCCGCCGTCGAGCATCCACTTTGCTATGGAGATCGAAGAGCCAGAATATATGCCTTGCAGGGAGCACCTGGAAAGAAATGGTATTGCAATACAAAAAGAAGTCTACTGGAATAGTAAGTCGAAGTCGCTTTACTTCAGAGATCCAGCTGGTAACCTTGTGGAATTGATAACCTCAGGCGCGTGGCCAGTGGAAAGCTAATATAATATTCTGTCCCTTCCACTTGTTGTCGATGCAAAAGAAACCGCGGCACTCTTTGAAGGAGCAGCTTGAGGACCGGAATAAGATAATTGTGCTGCCAGGCGTTTTTGATGCTCTCAGCGCCAAAATTGCAGAGCACGTTGGCTTTGAAGCGATGTTTCAGACAGGGTATGGCTCGTCTGCAGCTCTGCTCGGAATGCCTGACTTTGGATTGCTAAACTCAGGCGAAACAGTTGACAACGCTATGAGGATAATTCGAGCAGTAAGAGTTCCAGTTCTCGTTGATGCTGACACTGGGTATGGCAATCCTCTTAACGTTTGGCGTCTCGTTAGAGACCTTGAAAGTCTAGGTGCTGCAGGCATTTTTCTTGAGGATCAAGTCTGGCCAAAGAGATGTGGCCATATGGTTGGCAAAGATGTCATATCAAAAGATGAGTATGTTCCCAAGCTCAAGGCAGCTCTAGATGCCCGACAGACCAAGGACTTTATCATTGTTGCAAGGACTGACGCCCGCGCGCCAATTGGGCTTGACGAAGCAATTGAACGCGGAAAAACCTACAGAAAGGTCGGCGCTGATGTCATATTTGTGGAAGCACCACGCTCAGTTGAAGAGTTAAAAAAAGTGGCCAATGAAATAGACGCGCCCCTCGTTGCAAATATGATAGAAGATGGAGTTACTCCCAATCTGCCTGCAGGTGAGCTTCTAAGACTAGGTTACCAAATCGCAGTTTTCCCATTATCAGCCATATATAGTGCCACATTCGCGATGAGACAGGTTCTCACAGAGTTGAAAAATTCTGGCACAACGAAAGATGCTCGCAACATGATGGTTACCTTCAAGGACTTTAACCGGTTTATGGAGCTGGATCACTTTTTAGACCTTGAAAAGAAGTACGCTTGATAGTTGACCTTACCTGCACCACACATCTTTGATTGAACATTGGATTTACTAGACTTCCCTTTGAATCGTCTTGTTTAAGTGCCGATTTTTAATAATATTATTATGAGGATCAGCAGAGCATCTACATGGGATATATATATTCTAGTGCAATTAATCCTGGAGTTATCAGGCAAGGGTCATAGGACCGCTATATACCCCTAACTTTGCAGAATACTCTTTGTCGATAAAGTTGACAATTCTTACTATTAATAAAACATAAGAGGTCTTAGGCCCTGGAGGAATCCAAGGCATGGCTGCGGATCTAAGAAATTCTAACATTATAAAAAAAATTTCAGTAGTGTTGTCTCGTCTTGAGGAGGCTATAACGCATTTCTGTATAATAGCTATACCGCTTCATCTTTTATGGATATCTATTATCCTAAAACTTGTATGGACATTTCCTTCAACTTTGATTAAGTAGGCTGGTTGGCCTTGTTCCGCCAGAGTGGTTGCAAGGGCCAGTGGGTCATTTGAGAAGTGATATCTCCTTTCATCCTTTAGATACAATTCCATGAATCCTCGCCAATGCGGTTCACCCACAATAATGGAATTATGCTCAGTATTTTTGTTTATATAGGCAATAGCAGATAGCAGGTTGTCGTTATCTTCTATATCAAGCGAATTAAACTGCATCGTCGGGGGCGCAAAGTATCTGATATCATTTC
>DATDKS010000054.1:0-5569 GCA_036519825.1 Nitrososphaera sp.
TAGTGCAATTAATCCTGGAGTTATCAGGCAAGGGTCACAGAACCGCTATATACCCAAACTTTGCAGAATACTCGATGTCGGTAAAGTTGACAAATCTTATTATTAAGAAAACAAAGGAGGTCTTAGGCCCTGGAGGAATCCAAGGCACTGCTGCGGATCTAAGAATTCTAACATTATAAAAAAATTTCAGTAGTATTGTCTCCTGTTGAAGAGGCTATAACGCATTTCTGTATAATAGCCATACCGTGTCATCTTTTATGGATATCAACTATCCTAAAACTTGTATGCACATTTCCTTCAACTTTGATTAAGTAGGCTGGTTGGCCTTGTTCCGCCAGAGTGGTTGCAAGGGCCAGTGGGTCATTTGAGAAGTGATATGTCCTTTCATCCTTTAGATACAATTCCATGAATCCTCGCCAATGCGGTTCACCCACAATAATGGAATTATGCTCAGTATTTTTGTTTATATAAGCAATAGCAGATAGCAGGTTGTCGTTATCTTCTATATCAAGCGAATTAAACTGCATCGTCGGGGGCGCAAAATATCTGATATCATTTCGTGCAATGCTATATAGGATAAATGGACTATCGTAGGGCAGTAATGCATAGGATACTCCTACTGCGGCAAATGCAGCAAGTATCGAGCAGGCAACTATCGCAGAAACTTTTGACTTGAGCTTGTTTACAAGATGCAAGATACCATAGCCGGCAAAGATAGAGAGGAAAATCCCTGTTAAGACTATCCATCTATCCGCAACCAGCAAGTTATTTTCTGGAAATACTAGCCATGAGAATGATCCTGCAAGAGAAACAAGCAGTGGAATTTTTAGCAGGCTTTTTTGCATTCGCAAAAAGCCAATTGTTGCCGGGCCAACTACTAAGCCGTTTACCACAAGAAAAAAGATAAAGAGGTTTTCTTGATTGTAAAATTTAGGTGCGCTAATCCCTGGCGTCCCAACCCCAAGTGGATTAGGGTTGCTATGTTGATGACTTGCAACCATTAGGGCAGAGAACAGGCCTATGGCAAGAATGGCACTCAAAGCTACTTCTTTTCGCCTAGTTATGATTGTATAAATTACGAGCGACACACACAACAGTACTCCTATCATTCTGTCTGCTGCAACAGTGATTGCAGTCAATGCGAGCGTTATTGAAAGTGCCTTCCAACCTGCCTCTTTTCTGCTAAGAAGGGAAAAAACAAACAGTGCGGTGGCGAGGGCCAAAACGTCTCGGTGGAGATCCCAAAAAGTTCGGAGGACAGCCATTTGGAAAACGGTGAAAGTAGCCAGAAACACACTTTGGATTATTCGAAAGCTAAGCATTTTCCTTCCTATGTAAAATATCGACACACCGAAAATGCCAGCCATTGCCACGGCCACAACTACAACTACGGATGGTGGTGGGATACCACTTGCGGAACTCAAAGAGTAAAGAAAGGTAACATATAATGGAAATTGCTTAGATATAGTACTCCAGTGTTCCTCAAAATTTACGACATTTGGAATATAGTAGTTGACAACATCATATCCTATTGGATGAGGGTAAGCCGCAATCTCTGGAATAGTCCTTAGTGCTATGCATAATACAAATACCATTACGGCCGCTTGCTTTTCGCTTGCAAGGAACCTGAATCTGAAAAAGGAAAATGTATGCACAATTAAAAGGTAAGGCGTCAACAAGGCTTTTCTTAGTTATTATGCATATATATGCCGAAAAAGGAATGCTTTGGAATCACCCATAAATGAGATATATATGCGCGAATCTCAAGCAACAGGCTCTGGCAGCACTATCGAAGCGTACTGCAAAATTTGCGAACTATAATCAAGAAGAATTTGTTGCTGATTTAGTAAGTGAGCGCGCGCATATTGAGACTGGTAGTGGTGGAGGTGACAAAAGACCTATCGGTCTAATGTATGCAGGTTCTCTTATGAGAACAACTATGCTATAAAGCGTTTACAAGGCGGTTCATCTTTTCCAGGCTCACCTCAAACCCAAACCGCTTTTCCTCTTTCTTCATATGCCGGTACATGCTCATCATTAGATTAATGTGTCTAACAGTGCTTAGCTTGCCTTCCATCTTGAGTCTCACAATCTTGTAAACGTCATCGTAGTAGCTGAAGGTCTGAAGTACCTTCTTTCGATAGCGCTTGAAACCAAATTTGCCCTTGCTTGAATCCAGGACATTTAAAAATAAGTCGCAGCAGATAAGTGATGGAATTATTCCTTCACCTAGCATTGGGAAAACGCACCCGATTGACTCACCCACTCCAATAATGTTGCCGTCAAAGAATGGCTCCATGCGTTTTGACGGTGCTAGCCTAATCGGTCTGCCTATCTTTTTGACGACCTTGGCTTCGGGGTGCCGCTTGAAAAAACTATCGATGCCATGATATTTTTTCTCAATGTCGCCTGCTCCCATGTAGCCGCGTCCATTGTCCAGGGGAAAATACCAGAAATATCCTTTTGCACCTTTGTACCCTATGACATAAAAATCCTCTGCTCCCTGTACATTTTCAAGAAGGTATTCGTACGCTGGTATTAGGAAGTCTTGGCGTGACCTAGGGAGAAGCGAGCGATGTAGGCCCGTGCAATCAATTATGTAATCGTATTTGTCAAAGGCGAACGCTTCTCTAGTGGCCTTTATACCATAAGTGACGTTAACATTTTTCAGCAGGTCGGTCTCCCAGCCATACTTATTGTATGTCACAAGGCCTTTGAGCTCGAGAAATTCTTCATTGTTGTTTGGCAGCTCCATTCTGAGCCGCTGTCCGACGTGAAAAATGTAACTGCTAAAGTCTAGCCCTGCTTGGTTAGAGAACTTCTCAAGCATGTGTTTAGATGCGCCCCAAGCGCAGACGGGCCAATGGTGGTCTTTTTTGGATGCCTCAAAGATATCGACTTGGTGACCGCGCTTTTGGAGCATGTTGCCAAGATAACTCCCAGCCACTCCTGCACCAGCTATTGCGAAGTTCATCTATAGTACGAATTGTTTTTGGTTTACTTATAATCCTTCAGAATTATGCATTTTATACCTATCCGCTATCCGATAGCGAACATACTTATCATCAGGAGAGTACTTCGGTGGGTGCGGATCTATTGTTGCAAAATTGCATTTTGGACACTGGTGTTTGAGCGTATAGGTGTTACAGGAAGGACACTTTCGTATGTAGTGCTTCATCTCTTGATCTCTGCCTGCTGAAGAACCTGGGACTTTTTTGAATCTTGACGCACAAACCTAAATGTACCTTGCTGCTTTTCGATGTTAGTCCTTGTCTTTTCAATAGTGCTATTCCTGAATCTTTCAGCAACTCTGAAGTTCTCAGCATTCACCACCACAATCCTGTAGCGGGCTGCTCCAATGTAGGTTATGGTACTGATTGCACCGGCCTTATTGTCCTCACCATTCACAAGAGTGTTCTTGATTATCTCAATGCCATCTGGCTTTTTGGATGTTGTATCCATTATGCCACTTATTTCTACAAGCGGAATAGGAATCCTTTTGGTTGCTTGCTTTAGAGCATTCTTTATCTCAGGTGACAATTCGATATTTTGGATGGCGTCCTGACCCTTCCTTGATACAGCTTCAAAAGCATCATAAAGATAATCATATTTGTGAGGTATCCTATCCTCTTTTTCTTGAACTTGTTGATTTGACAGTTTGAGCTTTGACTTGATAAAATCCAAGAAAGTAGTCGCCTTATAATTCTTCTTCACCTCTATAAGCTTAGACTTGCGTTCCTCACCAGAGACCTGCTTCAGTGAAGTGTCAACTTCCGCCCTAAGCTTGTTGACCATGATTACTTTGAGGACCGCTTTTTGCTTTGGCCTGACATGGCGCTCAATATTTCTAATCCAACCAGTTGCAATCTCGGAGATATGTAGAAAGCCTGTAATGTTATTGTATTCATCCAGCGTGACATAAACTCCATGTCCACCCAGCTGCCTGAAAATTGCAATTATGATTTCTCCTTCTTCAAGAAGCCTCTGGATATCGTCCGTGGCGTTCATCTTATAATTACCCTCACACGGTGGGGATGGCATACTTTAAGATTGTGTTTTGACTTTTCACACCCTACCTACTCTTGCTCTTGGAATTTCTCCAAAAGGGTAGAACCTGTGCGGTCTTCTTTTTCTTATATCATATTGTTTGTCCTTGGATTTCAATAAAAAAATATGAGTAGAAACTCGGATGAAGGTGAACCTATAAATTTGCCACCGAGGAGCTCGCTTCGGTATCCCTTTGTGAATGTTACTTATCCTGTACTCTGCAGAGAATGGGATAGTAGCAAGAAAATTCGATCCTTACAAAAAATAATCATTTGAATCAGGAGCTGCTGTTAATAATTTGACCGGTATCTCCTCCAAAGCATGAAGTGCATGACCGCAATTTAGGTAAAAATCGTTGCATGCGTTTTATGTTACTCGTGATTCTCGCTTCTCAATAACTGCTTTGTACGATAAATGAACATAAATTGCTAAAAGTCAATCCCCTTCTTCGCCTTTATCCCCTTTTGATACGGGTGCTTGATTTCCCTCATTTCGGTGACCAAATCGGCTGCGGCGATGACAGATTCAGGAACATAGTTGCCTGTTAATACGAGACTAGTCTTTTCCGGCCTCACAGCGATGATATCTAAAATGTCCTGTTCTGATATCAACTTCAGCTTTGCGGCATAATTTACTTCATCCAGTATCATGACATCGTATATGCCCGAAGTGATTTTTTCCTTTGCAAGAGTAATTGCCTCCTTTGCAGCCTTCTGGTGGTCTTCTATTGGATGATCGTCGTCAATTATGCCAACAAAACCCCTGCCGGCTGCTATCATCTCAAACTCGGGCTCAAGTCGCTTTGAGCTTGTAAGCTCGCCATAGTACCACTCACCCTTAATGAACTGTATCATGCCGACCTTGTATCCGTGGCCTACTGCACGCAATACAATCCCAAGCGCTGCAGTAGTTTTACCCTTGCCCTTTCCGGTGTAGACAATCACAAGGCCACTGCTTCTAGGATCTATCAACAGTTGATAAAAGAAGTGTGAAGATAAAAATCAATCTAGCGGCTCTATAGGCACAATTTGCATACTTTTTTGAGGAAGGAACTATTGACGAGGACTTCTTTTGCCTATTTCTTACCAATTTCTTACATCCGAATCTATTAATTGAATTGCTATAACAGATCTTATATTTTTATATATAAAGAACCGTCAAGGGAGCGAACTGGGGCAAGGGCCAGTCCTCTTCAGAATGTCATGTCTTTTTGGCCATTAGATTATGTGTGGTTCTGATTGATTTGAAGTAGTCAAAATACTTCTCTCTTAGTCACCTTATTGGCGGAAATGACAACAATTAACATTAGGACAATTCGAGCGGTCTGGATAGTAAAAATTAAAATTAAAACCAATTCAACCATTCTTCAATGCAAATACTCCGAGTCGTGATCGCAGGAGTTACAAGCGGTGTTGGCAAGACGACGGTCGCAGTAGGTATCATGCACGCCCTCTGCAAAAGTGGTTTGCGGGTCCAGCCGTTCAAGGTTGGTCCCGACTTTATTGACCCTTCCTATCACACG
>DATDKS010000055.1:0-19122 GCA_036519825.1 Nitrososphaera sp.
ATAGGAATAAAGAGAAGATGGATAAATTAGTGGTCCTAGACTTTGGTTCTCAGTACAGCCATCTGATTTGCCGGCGGATTCGCGAGGCAAACGTCTATTGCGAATTATTACCATACAACACACCCGCCAAAGTGATCAAAAAGATTGATCCAAAGGGGATAATATTTTCTGGCGGCCCAGCAAGCGTTTATGCCAAGAATGCTCCAAAGCCTGATAAAGAAATTTTCAAGATGGACAAACCATTACTTGGCATCTGTTATGGCCATCAGGTGCTAGTCGATAATTTTGGCGGCAAGGTCAAGCGCACCACTGGCAGAGAGTACGGTAGGGCTGGGCTTATAATTGAGGGTGGAGGAAGAGGAGAAGGAGGAGAACAAAGCGACGACACCTCAGACCTGTTCAAGGGCTTAGGTACCGGCATCATCAACTGCTGGATGAGCCACGCTGACGCTGCAGAAACATTGCCCCCAGGATTTAAGGTGCTGGCCCGTACCGAAAATTCGTTCTCAGCAGCTATTGGCAACCCTGAGAAAAAATTGTATGGGATTCAGTTCCATCCCGAGGTAGTCCACACTGAAAAGGGCACCCAAATCCTGAAGAACTTTGCACAGACAATAAGCGGCGCGAAGCCTGAATGGGACATTGAGAGCTTTCTCGAGGCGACGGTTAATGACATTCGCAAGCGGGTGGGTAAGGAGAAGGTGCTTGCTGCAGTAAGTGGAGGCATTGACTCAACTACAGTTGCAGCATTAATGCACAAAGCTATTGGCGACCAACTGAGCTGCATTTTCATCAACCATGGTCTGCTGCGCCAGGATGAGGAAAAAGAAGTAGTCAAGCTGTTCAAGGATCACCTAGGCATCAAGGTCATTTACGTCAACGCCGAGAAGCAGTTCCTTGGCAAATTAAAGGGCGTCAGTGACCCTGAGGAAAAGCGCAAGATAATAGGCGAGGAGTTTGCTAATGTTTTTGCTGCTGTTGTAAAAAAGAAAAAGGGGAAAGAGAAGGATGGGCATGATGATGAAAATGATGTTGTTGAATCGTTTCAGTGGCTTGCTCAAGGCACATTATATCCCGATGTAATTGAAAGCGGTGTGTCAAAGGGACCCGCAGCAGTGATTAAAACACATCACAACGTTGGCGGCCTACCCAAGTGGCTCAATCTCAAGGTGATTGAGCCCCTGCGCTACCTGTATAAAGATGAAGTGAGAAAGGCGGCAAAGCTGCTTGGAGTGCCTGATGAACTGCTAAAGAGGCACCCATTCCCAGGACCTGGATTGGCTGTCAGGATAATTGGCGAAGTGACTCCTGAGAAGATTAGGATATGCAAGCATGCAAGCAAGATAGTAGAAGATGAGTTGAAGGCGACTGCTACTTCTGCTTCCACCTCTGCTTCCGTTGCTTCTGCTACGGCGGCTGTTAATAATAATGCTGGCTGGTATGACAAGGTATGGCAGGCATATGCTGCAGTTGGCGACGACAGGGCTGTGGGTGTGCTAGGAGATGAGCGTGTTTACGGCCATATTGTAACCATAAGGATTGTAGAGTCTATGGATGCAATGACTGCAGATTGGTCACGCTTGCCTTATGAATTGATTGAAAAGATCAGCAACAGGATAACAAATGAAGTTGAAGGAGTAACATGGGTCACATATGCAGTATCAAGTAAGCCCCCTGCGACAATAGAGCCACAGTAAAATAGATTTCCTCTCTTGTGCGCCAGTGCAGCTTTAACGCATTTGGAACTAAAAGAAACAAGCAATTCAGAAGCTCATAACATCTCCACTGTGCACGGGCCACGCAACTAGCATCTGATAAGATAATGCGATCCATTCAACGATTCATTTGACACCTGGACGTATACACATGTTTCTAAACGGTCGAAGATTGGAGAAGTCATTGAAATATCATTATTTTTCGAAGAAACGTCTATTAATATCAATTTAAGATAAGAGGCAATAATCTTTGTTTTCGATGTATACACTATTAATGATTGTTGGGGGAATTTTCTGGTCCCTAACATATATTCTGATTATCCGACAAGGACATAAGGATAAAACTTATTCTATGCCGCTAGTTGCCCTTTGTGCAAACATTTCTTGGGAGGCAATATTTTCGTTTATTTATCCATCCGCCCCTCCCCAACTTTATATAAATTATGTATGGTTCATTTTGGATGTTTTAATTGTGTTTCAATTTTTAAAGTTTGGTAAGTCAGAATTCCCCAATTTTTCAACTAAACAATTTATTTCGTCATTTGTGTTTGCGCTAGTCCTCTCTTTCTGTTCTGTATTATTCATTACTTATGAATTTAATGATTGGAAAGGTGCATATGCAGCGTTTGGACAAAATCTTATGATGTCTATTCTGTTTATATCTATGCTTCTAAATCGGAATAGTCTAAGAGGACAGTCTATCTATATTGCTATTTTTAAAATGTTAGGTACGGGAATTAGCAGTTTGGCATTTTATCTGTATCAACCTATTTCACAAGGTTCACTCTTAATGCCATTTCTATATATCTCAATATTTGTCTGCGATATTATCTATCTGAGTTTGATTTATCAAAGATATAGAGAGGATAAACTTCCTGTCTTTGGCAAGATTTTGGATAGAATAAGAAAATGAGGAATGAGGTAGAAGACACCGATTTGAAAACTGAGATGAGATCGAACTCCTTTGTAAATATTAGTCAGGTATTCTTTTACCTTGTCGATAGGTAATATCCTGTTAGAAATGGGCTTCTATTATCTCATGATCAAACTACAAGAGTTTAGATCTTTCCATAATTGGCATAGACTTTTACTTATATATTAAATAATAGTCAAAAACTGCTTTCTGTAATGGATATCTCTCGTCCTCATGGTGCCCGCAATGTTATACCTCTCTGCCCTTCTAACTAATGATGTGAGTCGGACAGCTTGGGATTTAGTAGTTGATCCTTACCTTTCAGGCCCAACAGAAAGAGCTTGGATTTGGGAAAATGGCGGCCAATACTTTGGAGTTCCTTTGCATAACTTTGGCGGTTGGTTATTGACTACCTTTACAATCTATTTCATCTTTCGATTATTGTCTGAACGGAAATTCCAAGCGCGTCCTAGCCGTCGTCGATTGAGTACTCCAATTATTCTTTTGCCCCTGATAGGCTATGGCACAATGATGGTGACTAATATAATACCGGGTGAACCACCCGAGTTACGAATCATTGGGCCTATCGCTATGGGGATCCCTCTTGCAATTTCTGCCATTCGTCTGCTGATGGATAACAATGTGAGTACAGCAGCTTTTGCCAAACAACAACCTACACAATAGCCGATCTTCATACATGCGTGACACTCTCTTCGCTATCCTAAATGTAAAAAGTAGGAAGCATAATTGACCTTGTTGCCTAGTTTAGGATTTGAGAGAAGTATTGTTCTCCTTCTTTTCTAGCAGAGCTATCATACCATTTGATAGCCCAGCTGATGTATTGAAATTTCTCCCTCACCTCAATCATTTAAACATAAATCATTGAGTTAGAAAGTGATCTAGCCAATAAAGCGCTCAAGCTCTGAGTTAACTTTTTCACGCTGTTCATAGTAGGAGCCATGACCTGCCTTTTCTACTGGAATAAGCTGTGACCCCTTAATACCTTCATTCATTTTCTTAGCCAAATCGAATAAACATACACGATCATCTGTTCCATGTAGAATCAGAGTAGGCACCTGAATGGCAGCCAAATCTTTACGCAGGTCTGCATCCCGCAGTTCCACTGCACAGTGGATAGTAGCATATGCTGACGCAGTCAAACCAAGACTCAGGTTCCACATATTAAATTCTGCACTTAATTTCTCTGGGTGCTGAAAGAAAAGTTGGCTGAAGTTCTTGAGCATAGATGGACGATCTGTATAAGTTTGTTGAATGAGACCGTCTACAGCACTCTTATCTAGACCATATGGAAAGTCTGGCCGTTTAGTAAAACAAGGTGCAGCCGCTCCTAGGAGAGCAAGTTTTTTTATATGTACTCCATTATGCCGAGCCATATAGCGGATAGCGATTGCTCCTCCCATTGAGAAACCAACTAGTGCAGCATTTTCTATATTGAGAGTATCCAGGACAACCTTCACATCATCAGCCATTGTATCATAGTTGTAGCCGTCCCAAGGCTTGTCAGAGTCTCCAAAACCACGTAAATCTATACCAATACAACGATAACCGTGCTTTGGTAACTCCGTAAACTGGTATTCGAACATATTATGGTTCACGGGCCAGCCATGTATGAAAACAACTGGATTACCCGTACCTCCTAAATCTTCAACATTTAGCTTGACTCCGTTTGTAGCTTCAATCTTGTTGCTCAGACCTGTTTTCCTCCTTCTTCATGCATGAATATTACAATTACCTTGGATATATTTAGAACGGAAAGGAGAGATGCGCTGGACATACTCTAGATAGTAGTATTCCAAACCTTGTGATAAAAAGATTTCAAGCATGCTTGCTTCCTAGCACCCAAATCTACTGAGGGGTGGTGGATGATATATGCCCTGCTACGATTTTTCTTCTGGCTAGTGCCAACGCAAGACCAATAGCTGCCAGAGATGTTATAGCTGCTGTAAGGAATATGAGATTGTATGCCTCCTGGGTAGGGAATTGCTCCCCTGCTACTCCCTCCACAGTTCCCTGATACATCTGCTGGAACAGTGCAGCAATTGATGGCCCTATTGACATCCCAACTAGGTTGAGAAGTAGCGTCATTCCAAGCGCGATTCCAGTCGATTGTATCGGTGCTGACAGAAGCACGATATTAAAGCCTCCTGTAATTGAAAGCGATAGTCCTGCTGAAATTATTGCGAGTGTGACAGAAACCATGAATTCTGTTGAGTGGAACAAAAGCAGGCTAAAGAATCCTATTGCGCTAATTATGGTGCCTAGTAATGTAAGTCTGGTATTGCCAACTTTATTCAAGATGAAACCCGACATAATAGTACCAATCAATAAAACGATCATAAATGGGAGCTGCACACTCGCGGTAACCACCGCATCTCCTCCGAACCCTAGCGGTTGAGGGCTTCTTACCATGATAGGTATTGTCTGGTAGACCATGAACATGCATAGAAAGACCAACATCAAAATGATGGTTGCAGGAAGGATCATTCTGTGAGTCATCAATTTGAGATCCAGCAAAGGTGAACTCACTTTCTTTTCTATGACGATAAACACTGCAAGTGATACTGCTGCTACTGAGAAAAGCCCTGCCACTTGAAATCCTATGCCGGTGCTATTGTTTTCCAAGAAGGAAATGCCAGCTAGAAATGAAATTATAGTAACAGCCAAGGCCAGTGTCCCCTTTAAATCGATTGTCTGTGTCTTGATAGGAGAATTCTCATCATTTCCTCCACCTGCCTCTACTTTCACCTTCGAGGTTGCCGGCTTAGTGACGTGAAGGATCTTTCTGATCACCAGGCCAAGTATAACTGCTATAGGAAATATTGAAAAGAATGTAGCTTGCCACCCAAAGTTTTGAATTATAGTTGCGCCAACCACCAGCCCCACTACAGCGCCGCCAGAAAATGTCGAACTGAAAATTGTCTGACCTATCGCAAGCTTTTTCTCTGGAAGAATTTCCCTGATGATTCCAAAGGCTATTGGGAACATAGACATCCCAATGCCCTGTGCAGCTCTTGCTGCAAGCATGAATTCTATGCTGTTGGCGAATCCTCCTGCTAAAATGCCTGTAGAGTATACTGCCATGACTATGAGCAATATCTTTTTCTTGCCAAAGATGTCTGATAATCTGCCTGCAATTGGCGTCATTACTGCTCCTGCAATTAGATAAGAAGAGAGTATCCATGACGAAGTGTTGTACTGAATGTTGAAATCCCGTATAAAGTCGGGAATAGCTGGCAACACCATTGTCTCTCCATACATAGTTATCAGGCCCAGGCAGCTCAAGATTATCAGTGTCGTCCATGCCGAAGGGGTAATGTTGCTCTGCTTTTCTAAGCCAGTCATTGTGCTATCTACCTCAACTATTTTTTGTGGCTATCTCAGAAATTCTAGAGGCTGAAGAATATACCGATAGAAGCCACACTGTAAAGAAACTTGAGGCTTCCCTTATGTAGATGTTTGTTTGTATCTTCAAGGGATCACCCTCCTATGTTCTGAGCTCAAGTTTATGAAATTTGTGTTGCAATAAATATTATTTGTCCTCCATATAGCATAATACATATCCTCATCGAATCTATCTTCCAATCCATACTTTTTTCTTTTGCAATTCCTTGGCATGTTCAGATTCTATTTTTCCATTCTACAAATCCTGCTTTTCTGTTGTCATTCTCTTTTGAGCTTTACGCTGAAGCCATGTGGCGCTATATACTATAGCCGGTCATGATAATGCAGATGTTTAGCCTTATCAGTTATTGACGTATTTACAACATGAATGAGGTTGTTATCGATCATGAACCCTATACTCATGTTATAACAGTCAGCAGTTCCTTTATGTATATCTCAAGATTGATGTGCTTGTGCTTGGCGCAGCCTACTAGTTTGTTCATACTCTTCCAAACTTTCACATGGGTTCACCAAGGGAAGCTGCTGTTGAGGATAGAAGGTTAGACTTCCCTAGTCTTTCATTGTTCTTCTCCTTCTCCTTCTTGCCATAACTGGTCATTCGTTCATACTGCATTTGGAATAGTTCTATCGTACCAGGAATGTCCTCAATGCCATTGATGTAATAGCTGATCCATCCAGACTGAGGCAAAACGTGGTGAGGCAATGCCTTGCCCTCTGCTATGAGTTTCTTGCCAACATCCCTTGGAAACGGAAGGTCTGCCAGCCTATCGCCGTGCATGTGTCCCATCTCCCTTCCGTTGACCCGAAATTCAATGCCGCCAAAACGATGGTCGTGAAGGGTCACTCTAGGCCAGCTTAAAAGCTCCTTCTGTACTTTGTCACTAATTTCACTCATTCTGTGTCTCTCCCTACTCCTTTGGAAGCTCACGAATCCTCTTCATGCTCTTCTCCTGTGATTATCAATAAATGGAAATTTTCTGCCATATGCTAGCATCTTCCCCGACTCTGATTCTATGAAGTCATGAGGAAATCCTAGTTGAATCTTGCTTATTTCATCCAGCCTGCTCATATGATTAGAGCTAAGTTCAAAATCCAAACACCCTAAATTGTCCTTGATTTGAGCCTCTGTCCTTGCTCCGATGATGGGTATTATCACACCCTTGTCCTTTTGCTGTCTTATCCAATTCAACGCGACCTGCGACGGAGTCCTGCCTATCTCTTTAGCTATTGTTTGCACTTCATCCGCTATCGCAAGGTTCTTCTTGTTCACAAATAGCGCACTCATTGGATTGTCATCACGATATCTCTTCTCTTCATGTTCACTTTGCCTATTGTTGTTGTATTTTCCTGAAAGGACACCTCCTCCCAATGGAGACCATGCAGTTACGCCTATATCTAGAGCCTTTGCCATAGGCAAGAGTTCTCTTTCTGGAGTTCTTTCAATTAGACTGTACATTACCTGAATACCTACAAACGGAGACCACCCACGCAGTTCTGCCAGAGTGTTTGCCTGTGAGATAAACCATGCAGGCGCATCAGAGATCCCAACATAGAGGATCTTTTCCGATCTCACAAGATCGTCTAGAGAACGCATTAGCTCTTCAACAGGAGTCATAGAATCCCAAAAATGAACCCACAGAAGGTCTATGTATGAACTGTTTAGTCGCTTCAGGCTTGCGTTAACTGACTGAATAAGGCTCTTACGATGACTTCCACTTGCATTTGGATCGTCAGGATTTGTGCTTATAGTATACTTGGTTGCCAGAACGAATTTTTCTCTCTCCGAAGCAATAAATTCGCCGATATACTTCTCGCTGGAACCATTTTGGTACACGTTAGCAGTGTCGATAAAATTCCCGCCCGCTTCTACAAAATGCTCCAGCATCTTTTCTGATTCTTCTTTAGAAGCCCCTGCGAGCATGTTGCCCCAATCCTGTCCAAATGTCATGCCTCCTAAGCATAGTTCGGAAACCCGTAATCCGCTTTTGCCAAGCAGTTTGTATCTCATGCTTATCTATGCTCCCTCTCTGCTTAGCCCCTCTGCAAACTTGCGCAGGGTCTTTGGTTTGCTTTCAAAGGTCTTCTCGAAGGTTATGGTGACTTTCGAAAATGCTCCAGATTTCAAGAAGCTGAAGTCTTTTTCTGAGAGCTGTCTTGCAACCTTTTCAGTTCCTATGTTGCCAGTGTTACCTGTGGCCAGAATTGTGTCTGTCATGATAATTGGAGTCCAAGATTGCTTACGATGAGGGTTATTTGAGCATCCCATCTTATCAGCTATGGGAGTGTATTCTCCACCAAGTTTTTTCATGCTTTTAAAGCATGATTTTAGTTTATAAATCTGGAGGTTTACAAATTATACAAATTGCCAAACTACCTCTATGAACAACAATAGATAGATTCCAGTTGAAAGGGGAATGAGCCTTCTTCTCCAAAAACTTGTCTAACAATCATAGGAAATCTTGCTTTTTTTCCTTAATAACAAATCTGCAAACTTGGTCGCCCTTGGCTGCCCTGTGTGTAGTTTCGATTTCGGCATCGAGCAATTTTTCGAATAACTCAGTCTCAACAGAACATGCTTCCCAATGCTTCTCTGCTATCTGTATGATGGGGCAATTATACTCTAGGAGAATATGGCCGTCATTTTTCTGCTGCTTTCTCGATTCAGCTATGTATCCCTCCTGATCTCTAATTCTTGCTAGCTCCTTTACTTTACGTTCAAAGCCCAAATCCTTTAGGCGCTCCTGGTATTTGATGTAGAGCTGTTCTTGACGTTCTTTAAGAAAATTCTCGACTCCTTGTTGTCCTATGTTTCTTTCAATAAAATCAAGAGCAGACATTGCAATGTCACTGTAAGACTTTGGAAATAGTGTCTTGCCTTGGCTTGTTAATTGATATTGCATTCTGGGTCTCCCCACCCCTTTTCTGACCTCTATGCTATCCACCATACCTCTTTCTCGTAGCTTTTCCAAGTGCTTATGTACGCCCATTCTAGAAATTCCCATTACTTCTGCGAGCTCTGAAAGGCCTGCCATTTGCATGACCTTTAGATAATACAACAACTTTTTCTTTGGCTCCCCAATACTTTCAGCTACAGACTCTTCTTTGGTGTGAGTGCTCAATTTGTGACATACTCCTCTATTAGTTAGTGTATACTTTTAGGTTTACAAATGCTTTACTTGCTATTACTTTTTACCTATTTTCCAAGTCGGAGCCTTTTTAGCATCCTGCTACCTCTACCACGCGATATCGGGAGAATCTCTTAGAATCATCTGACTTTTAAAGCTCAGTCCCGTGTCCTATTTTCACGATAAAACCACAGCTCATCTCCGGCTTGAACTTGCCTTCTATGAATAGACAACTGCCAGAGTACAGATAGTATTTGCAATTTTTGCATTGAAATCCTGGTGCACCTTCTTCGATAACATACCCTTCCTCATATTTCAGCTTCTTTCCCGATTCTTTTACATACATCCAAACAATATCTCCAGGCAGCATCCCATCGCCTTTTGGCGAGAAAAACTTTGAGATACCCTTTTCGTTATTGATTTGTCCTTCGACTACGTGGCACTTGCCTTCATCCCCCAGGTTGAACTTGCATTTGATGCATGACTGATCCCGAGATTCTTCATTTTCTACATAATTTGCTTCATCTTTTGATATTTTCTTCTTATTGTAAAGCACTTGCAGTAAAGCAGCGTCTGGGGTAGACATGTCATGTTCATCTTGTGAACCCCTAGACTTTGCTACCGCCGATTCTTTTGCGTCCATGATTAACAATAAACCTTGATACTATTTACTGGTGTGTGCCACCAATTATGATGATTATCATTATTATTGCTGCTGCGTGGTGAGGTCAACTCGGACAACATCAAGCTCTAGATTCTTTCCTTATTTTGCAGACTCTCATTGACATCTATATCTACAAAGGCTTGCTTGTCGAAATTCATCGTTTGCCTGCTGCGCTTTTTTAAGATGGAAGAGAATCATTTTTTCCATATCTGCTGTGAGATGGTTAGCCCCGTATAAGATATAGCAATTTTATATTATCCCTCTCTCATATCAGCACTTTTACAGTCTTGTAAGCTGCCTTAGCAGACATGACTGTAAGTTTTAAGAGGGGCGAATCTGCAGCAATATCGTCAATTGTTTCAAGAGTCCTCTCTTTAATGAGTTCAATTATGTTTTCAAATAGATTTCTTGCTTGTTCAAGGGCAGCAAGTCCCTCTTGTGTGATTGTGCAGTATTCTCTTGAAAAGAAAAATAGCTTACGCCTTCTGATTGTCTCGACATAGCCTTTCAGCATCAGCTCGGTTATCAATGGGGAAACGATAAGAATATCAAGCCTAACCATTTTGGCTATTTTCTTTTCGGTGCGTGATTGACCCTTTATGCAGTTCAATATTTGGATTTCACGTTTGCTGAGTTCTACACGCTCCTCTTCCTGCTGTTGTTGCTGCTGTGGATGATTTTGCTCCTGCTGGCTTTTCTTTTCATTCTGTTTTAACATTGCTGCTATTGTGTCCTTGTTATAATTCACCGTCGTCTTTTATATTTTTTCTAATTGTTTGGCTGTATTTACAAAGACTCTTGACATTTCCCTTGAATTGTCTCTATTGTACTCTAATGAAAGCCTGACAGCCTCTGCATTTGCATAAACTACGTTATTGTAAATCCTGATTGCTGCTACAGTAGCATCAGTTGTATTGCTTACAGCCGCAGCATAGTTCTCTATAGTTCTCCTTGTAGGTGTCCATAAGACATTGTCAATATATGATTTCCAAAATGACTGAACAAAATTAGTAATTTCTCTCTGTGAGTCGAGATAGTTGTCTATAGTATCTCTTACCGCTCCCACTGATTGCTCTTGGTTGGTCGTGACGATCTGCATGTATCGTGGAAGTTCTCTTTCTGCTTCTTCTACGGCTCTTCTTGTATTTGCCTTTGCTTCATCAAAAGTCCTGTTAATCCTTTGTGTTGATGTTGTTATAGTGTCTTCATCTTCTTCTTCTGGTCTTGTGGCGGAAGCTGCCGCTGACGGAGTGCTGTTTTCTTCTCCTTTTTGTCTTTTAGGATTATTATTAGTAGTAGGCATATATGGTTCAGAGGTTGAATATTGCAATTAAGCATTAGCTTAGAAACTTCACTGAGACATAAAAGAAGAAAAACCTTATGAATTGTGAAAAATATGTAGTAGAAAAGTGATCCAGAATTGTGTTCTTAATATTCCTGTGCGATTCTTGACACCATATTGTTGGTATACTGGACTTATGCTGATATTGGTTCAGACCTTGGCCTTCTCCAACTTGCTCCTAGTTGCGCTATACCTGACTGATCACGTTTTAAAGGGGTTTTCCTTTTCGTCACTTATCTGACGATAATCTTGCAAAAAATAAAAGAAATGCAGAAATGAAGAGAGCAGATGATATTAATACATACGCACTATGTGCAGCAACGACAGACATTTTTTTGACGAGAGATATATGCATATATTATTATCTGTATTCGTCGCCGCAATCCCCTATTGTCTCAAATAGGTCATTTGACTTTTTGTTTACTTCTTCTATACTATTAGTATCGTCCTTCTCCAGCCTAAAACTAAACACACGTGCATTGTCGTCTCTGTGGTCCGCTATTCCAAGCCTCACTCCAATGATTGCACCTGCCACTGCAGGTCTATCAAGAATGTAACGTGTAGCAACATTTGCAATGCTCACAGCGTGCTTTTGCGCTATTTGATGTATGGTAGACAACAACTGTTGAAATAATTCCCAGCCGCCCCATATGTCTATCATGCGCTTGTATTTTCGGAGACTCGATGTATCAAGCTCGTACGATGATGGTTCTGGTTTGCCAAGGTATCTCTCTGACATGAGGCCACCGCAGACTGTGCCATATGCAAGCAGGTTGATATTATTGTCGCGGCAAAAGCGCACCATCTTGACCTCCGGCCTCCGATCAACTATGGAGTATTGAACTTGATTTGATACTACTATCTTCAGACCCGCATCCTTCATTATTATCTGCATGTGCTCAGTATCAAAGTTGGTGAGACCTACATTCTTGATGATCTTGGCTTCGTCGCGTAAGCGAGATAGGTATTTGATGGCATCAATGTAGTATGGGTTGTTGTAGTCCCACCAGTGAAACTGCACTAGATCAAGAGAGCTGACTCCCATGCGGTTAAGCGATCTTTCAACACTTGCCTGTGCGATCTGCTGGGTGATCCTCTGAGGTTCCGGCACCCATTTTGTCAGTGCCTGAACATTTTGCCGCTCCCGCTCTGGCAGGCTGTGCCTAAAAGCCCCAATAAAGTCCTCTGCAGGACCATAAATGTCAGCAAGGTCCCAAGTGGTAAATCCAGAATTGTGATACTTGACCATTTCTTCTACTGCAATTTTTGGATCTATTTGGCCGTGTCCGCCTGCAACCTGCCACATTCCGTTGAGAATCCTACATATCTTGAGATTTGGTGCCAGCTCGTAGTGCTCCATGCTAGAGATATATGTCAATCCTATTCCCTGCCATAAATCTTGATCCTATGTCACCATCTAGCTATCAACGTCCACATCTACTAATCTTGTTGCAAGCTAACACAAAACACCTAAAATATTGACAAGCCTATTTTTCAAAGATTTATTTAATGTGAAACCCCGCAAGACAAGGGCAAGGCCCGGCAAATCAATCACACACACACAGACAAACTTGCGGACTACAACAACAATAAAGATAAACTGGGATGATAGAACACACACAACCCCCCCCAAATAACGACAATGAGGATTACGACTACGATGACAGTAACATACACATAGCAGGAAAAAAAGCAAAGGCTGAAAACAGGAGGAATGGCAAACAGTGGAGAGGCACTAACCAGCAGTCAGTCATACCATCATTGGATGGCACAAGAGCTGTTTAATTGCAACACGCCGTATTGCCAAAAATTCCTGTAGGTGAGGTGTATGTGGATGTCTCTGTATGTGCAGGCGGCCTGACTCCTGGTCTTGCGGATAAACACAATTTCCAAGAAAAGTAAAGGCAACACGAGAAAAGAGATATGCAGTAGGCCCTCCCAGGAACTACATGTGCGGGCAGGTTGGCCAATTGTATACTCTGTTGTTAAGGCGGCGCTCCTACTTGCTTGTGCCGTGACCTTTCTATTGCAAGACGACTTTTTCTCAATAGTGACACCAAGAGCATGATGTCCTTTGTTGTAGGCATACTTTTTGCCATCACCTTCTTTGTCGCCGCTTCTAGCAACGGCTTTTTGTGCAGGTCATAGTTGCCGGCGTCTGCTAACTTGCTTACATATTGGAGCAAAAGATCGATATCCTTCTGCGAAGCTAGGTCCACTCTTTTTTTACTCTTTTTTACTGGTAATTCTGATTGTAGCTTGGAAATTTCGTACAGCAGTATCACAAGTGCATGGGCTACATTCATTGTCCTGTAATTTGTCTTTGTGTCGATGGTGACGACAAGGTTACACATATCCAATTCTTTATTGTTGAGGCCCGATGATTCTCTCCCAAGCAAGATACAAAAGTCCTTGGTGCTTGAGTCATGTATTATCCTGGCTAGATGCTCTGCGCTTATTGACTCACGTAGAATGTTGAGTCTGCTGGTAGCTTGAATTGCAGTTGTCCCTATGAGTATGTCAAATTTCTTTCTCAGTTGCCTTAATGTCACAGTCTTGGCAGCCTCTAGTATATCGTTGCCATGAGTCGAATACTTTGCTGCCTCTGGCTTGTCAAAGTGGGGCCTGACAAAATACAAGCTTTTGAGGCCAAAATTTTTCATCAGTCTGGCAATATGGCCCACATTAATGGGGTATTGCGGCTCGATCAGGGCCACTGCGACTATCATATGTATATAGACGTCTGTAAAAATTGCTGGTGGAGTTATTATAATCTACTATGTGGCTATCCCGTGCCATAATCGTAAAATGCTCTGAGCGCGACTTGTATCCTTTCTTCAGGAACCCCAAAATACTCAAAGGCATCCTTATGAGAAGCAATCTGCAGCTTAGAATTTGAATTAGCCTTAAGGTATGTGTCTGACGTTTCCTCTAGAAGCGCTTTGGCATGTTTGCTCCATTGCACCAAATCGTCCTGCTGAATACTTTTCAAAAGCAGTAGCGGCACCAGCTTTGCAAAAGCCGCTATGATGGCCACACGATATTTTTGCAGTTCCATCTTTGATGGATTTGAGTCTGGAAGAGAAGGAACCAGCGAGCAAATAAGGAACTGGTATTCATCAAGGTTCTTTGCAGCGCTTGAGACGTCGCCTATCGCAAACATACTCTTTCTGGCAGACCGCGCATCAATTGACGCTGCTCCAAATATCCCATATACACCTTTAATGGTTAGATCAGAGGTGGTTATTCCGTCGCCTGACAGCAGTTTGCTGCAACTGGAGCTGGCAAGCTGATATGATATTATTGAGTTGAGCAACGACGGCAATCCTTTTTTATCAAAAGTCGGGAGTTAAAAATGATGTGTTGAAGAAAAAAATAAGATCAAAAATGCAGAGCATATGTAGGGACTATTTGACCACAATATATTGTAAAAAAATTGTAATTAATCTCGTAATAATATGATAAAAATTGCTCATAAATTGATTGTATTCTAAAATATATTTAAACTGAAATGTTTTTATATAATTAGTAGTATAGATAAGTAAGTAGTACAAAAAACTATGGCTAGACTATAGCGCTTGGCGGACAACACTGCATCATAAAACAAATTGCGACTTTAACGGCATAGGCTGTAACAAGGTCGTTGATGCAGGATCGCCAAGCGCCTTTATTCATCTTACAGTTTTCATTTACTAGACTTTTTTTCGTAGATAAAACTGAAAGTACTGGCGTATACAATACCATCAGATCAATTAAGAATTATGCTTGCATGCGTCTACCAATGTATGACAAATTTTTTATCATCATAATAGTAGTAGTAATCGCTTTAACTGCTACAATTGCTGGTGGTACTACCATCCCAGCCGTTGGGCAGCAGAATCAGACAGACAATTTAATGACATTGTTCACCCAAGACTCCAATAATGATACTACCACGGAGACTCTTGCAAATATGACCGCTACTAACACGACGACGACGGCTACTACTGCTAGTACTACTAACGTGACTGCTACTGATAACATGACGATTGAGGATGCAAAGGAGCTATACCTGTCGGTCTGGAACCAAACAGAGTTTAACGCCACCTTTAGCACCTTTGTCGAACCCTTCTCTGCCGCTGGATATGGCGTATACGAAGAGCGAAGCAATGTCTTTGCACCCGGCGAAACAATTGTACTGTATGTAGAGCCTGTGGGTTTTGCCCATAGGCAGATTATAGACGAAGAAGGCCGTGACAATAATACGCTTTATCTTATGAACATGACAGCTGATTATGAAATAACTGCTGCAAACGGCACTGAGCTTCAGCTGATAGAGGACGTACAGGTTGGAAGCATTATTTCTCATAGGCCCAACACCGAGATGTTCTTGACACTGACAATTACGCCAGAGGATCAGCCACTTCCTATAGGTCACTATATCATAACATATTCTGTGACCGATGAGGTCTCCGGTGAGATCTTCGACCTGGAAAAAGAGATCACAGTCGCCGAGAGAACTGTATAATTCCGCCTTGCATGATCACGGTGCATAGTCCATTATGTAGTCTGGCTGGCCAAGGGTAGCATTGACCCTTACTGATACATCGACCCAATAGGAAAATGACGAGGGGCTGCCGATATAAAAGTCCTCTATAGGAAACTCAACTTTGTTATCTGTCATGTCTGGGATACTCGTAGGTGAGACGATGAACCTTCCGACAGTCCTGTCAAATACCGAGAAATACCACCCTTGCATAGTAGCGTTGTCACCGAAAGCAGAATTCTGAAACCGAATTATGTATTGTTGTTCTCTATTTGTTATCGGGCTGGTGGTGATGATATGCCATCGATACTGCGTTTCATACTTGTCGTTGTCATTTGGATTGCCTGCAAGCTCAACTGTAAAAAAGAATGCTTCTCCTCGCTTTTGCACGCTGGCTCGCAAGATGTCGTGGTAGTCTCTTGCCTCGGGAACCTCTTCTATTCCAACCTGCTGGTATACTGGTATCACATCGCCTTGAGCATCTTCTATGCTGCTGTCTGCATTGTTATAGATCCCGACGGTCTGCCTTCCGCCTATCTTTATTTCCGGCCCCAAGCCAGACAGTCCAATTGAAACGGGTACGAGAATTGCAACTGCAACTGCGATAGCCAGAACAGACGATGCCTTGGGCACATAAAAAATCACACAGAGGTTGTATTTCGGCATTTTGCCAAGAGATTTAAGCACAACTGAAAATTGGATATACGGAGAAGAAGAAGAAGATATGTCTGCCAGCGAATTTTCGCATTTTGTCGATATGTGTGAGAAGGTTCGCCAGACTGCGAGCAAAAATGCCAAGGTGGCTGCCATCGCAGAATACATACTCAAGCTGAAAGATGAAGACGGCGGCGGCGACACCTCGCTTGTGGCAGCTGTGCTCTTTATGTCCGGTGCCATCTTTCCTAAGGGCTCTGGTCTTGCACTCAATGTCGGTTTTAATACGATATTGCGGTCGCTTTCAGAAATCGCACGTCTGGAGCCAGAAGAGATACAAAAGATTTACTTAGAGCATGGTGACATGGGTGCGCTTGCTGAATATGTAGTTTCCAAGAGGCAGCAAAGCCCCCTTGTGGCCCAGCAACTGTTGCTGCCCGATCTGCACGATCAGCTCAGAAAAATCGCTGATGCAGCTGGCTCTGGGGCAGCAGAGGCAAAAAGAAAGATCCTGACTGGACTTCTCCTCCACTCTTCTCCACTTGAAGCAAAATATCTGATCAAGATAGCAACTGGCGAGCTGCGCATAGGTGTGGTAGAGGGATTGGTCGAACTTGCTATTGCCAAGGCGTTTGGGAGGGACGTACAGGCAATCCGGCAGGCCATGTTACTATCCGGAGATATTGCACAAGTAGCACTGCTTGCAAAAAAGGATGCTCTGTCGACTGCTATAATGAAGCCACTTGCGCCTCTCAGCTTCATGCTAGCAGATGTGATGTTTAGCGCAGAAGAGATTGAGCGGTATTATAACGAGCAGCTGATTTGTGAGTTCAAGTATGACGGCATCAGGGTGCAGCTTCACAAATTCGACGACAAGGTGAAAATGTTCTCAAGGAAGCTGGAAGATGTTGCCAGCTCTTTTCCAGAGATCGTATCTGCTGTATCTTTGCTGCCTGCAGAATTTATTCTGGATGGCGAAGTGCTTGCCTACAAAGGTGGTAGGCCGCTTCATTTCCAAGAGTTGCAAAAGAGGCTAAGAAGAAAAACTGTTACAGACCGTCTGATGGCTGAGATCCCTGTAATATATGTCCCCTATGATATCATGTACCTTGATGGTCAACCGCTCATTGACAGGCCGCTTACAGAGCGCAAGAAATTGCTCTCGCAGATTAGATTCAAAGAGCCCATAATCGACCTCGGTTTTAGAATTGTGTCGACAGCTCAGGAGATAGCCTGCGCATTTAAAGAAAGTAGAGATGCAGGCCATGAAGGATTGGTGGTAAAAGAGCTCGAATCGCAGTACCATCCCGGCAAGCGTGGTAGGCATTGGACCAAACTAAAGCACGAGCTTGACACTATCGATGCTGTAATTGTCATCGCAGAGTATGGTCATGGTAAGCGTGCCGGGACGCTGTCTGATTATACTTTCGCAGTCAGAGATGAGTATGATGGTGGCTTGCTCAAGACAATAGGGAAGGCGTACTCTGGCCTTACAGACGCAGAGATCGGCAAGATGACTGACAAGCTACGGTCAATAACTGTCAGAGATGAAGGCTATAGACTAGTAGTCAGGCCCGAGATTATACTTGAGGTGGCTTTTGATAGTATACAGAAAAGCGATAGACATAACAGCGGGTTTGCACTTCGCTTCCCTAGGATAAAGTACATCCGGACCGACAAGACTGTAAGTGATATTGATACCTTGGAAAAGGTGCAAAGGATCTATGAGCAGCAGTCGTATCTAAAGAGCCGCTAGCCTGCTATGTGCATCTATCCTTGTCACGTAGCATTGCAGGAGGAGCATGTGAGTGCAAACATGAACGCCCCTCTGTACTCAAAAAAGAGAGATACACAGTATACAAAAGATGCAAAGCACAATCTCTTATGAACTGCGGCAAAGAATATCGCAATCTTTTTTTTAAACTGTCTTCCGTATACTTTTCATATAACATCGAGAAGCAGCATTTCTTTTTTTCCACCAATTTCGTCTACTTGCAAGCGCATTTGTGTTTTTTTGTGTCATATTGTGCCTATTTGTGTATAGGCATGCCTAAGTGTGATTTGCATGGTACTAAGGAATAAAAGATCATAGTGTAATTTTACACTCATTACCTTGTTAAAGGCGATCATCCTTACAAGCGCAGTTGCAGTTGCATTGGTGGTATATTTTTCACTCTCGCTTTATGTTTTTCCTCAGTCTTACCAGGCAATAGAACCTCGAAGGCCTCAGGCCCTCGTGACAGATGTGAGCCTATCTGCACCTACCGTCGCTCTAGGTCAAGCGCTTACCATCTCTGTGACTGGGACAAATAATGGAGAGGACGCTGCCGACATGCAGATTGTATCTGTAGGATTTCCAAACCTTACGAGCATTGATAACATCAAGATGCTGAAGCATAACTTTACTCAAACGCCGATGTTGATAACACCAGGCAAGCTCTTGAGTTCTCAATATTCTACTACAGAAGCGTCTGTATCGGCGCAATATGCTTCAATTGAAGCTTTCAGCAGGCCATGGGAGGCAGGCAAGACCTACAGCGCTGATATGGAGGTCATACCAAAGGCTGAGGGAAAATTTGTGGTTTTTATCAAATCTGTCGCGCTGCCCCATACTTGGGAACAAGCGCATTATCCCCAGGATGGTACACTCGATCAACAGAAAGAGTTTGTTGAAACATATTCAGTACAAGTGACAAAGCCTTAATTATTAAATCTGCTAAAAATGGGTATTGAACTATTTCCGGCATCAAGAGTACCTTGA
>DATDKS010000056.1:0-14049 GCA_036519825.1 Nitrososphaera sp.
TTAGCACATATATAAGGCATGCTTTGCTTTAGGATTGAAGCTAACATTAAAGCCAAAAAGTTAAGTTAAATGGCCAGCCAATATCTGCAAAATCATCATCATCTTCTTCTTCTTCATCCTAGACAGAGGAAATAAAACACATTTAAAATATGCACCACAATGACATTTTTTGTTTTCATTATTTTATTAAAAAGGTATATGGAGAAAGGTAGAGCGATATATGCTGTCTGTATTTTCTGCGGGACTCTTTATCCTTTTTTTAGTACTAGTACCGTTGTCACCTATCCTCGCATTCAGTGCATCGTCAAATAATAATAACAACAATTTACAAAATGCAACAACATCAATAGCAACAACGACTATTTCTAAGGAACAGAGCAACAACCTGATACCATACATCAATCTTACACATGGTATCAAGATCCAATATCCTTCTGACTGGAAACTTGTAGAACGTGGTGATAATGGTTATCATATGCTCAATGTTATTGCTGAGTTTTTACTACCATACCAGAATAATTATTATAACACAAATATTTCAGCATCACATAACAGCCTTAGATTAAGTGTTGAAAATTACAGCGCGTTTGAAGAGACCCAAGGAGATAATAGCGCAAATAATAGAAATAATAGTAATATGACAGATAATCAATTACAAAATATTGGTAATCACAGAATAGGATCTATAGGACTTTCTTGCCCAGGTTTTGACTTAAAAAGTTATGTTCGCAATGCAACCTTGGCTGGGAGCCCAGCATATCAGATCGGCTTTGATTATTCTTATTTGGATAATAATAAAAAGGCAATAGAAATCGGGACTGTTAAAGACGGTAAAGTATACATCATAGATTATGTAGCAAATGAGCAGGTATATGATCTAACTGTGCCAGTTGTGCGGAAGATGATAGAGTCATTTGAAATAACAGGTTAACAATTTTTATAGTAATTGTCACTACTACTAGAGAATGCAGAGACCCGACTGGGACACATATTTCATGTTGCAAGCAGAAATAGCCAAGCTTCGTTCAAACTGCCTTACCCGCCACATTGGCGCAGTAATTGTCAAGGACAACCGGCAGATAGCTACCGGCTATAATGGAACACCGCCCGGGATAAAGAACTGCTATGAGGGCGGATGTCTTCGCTGTCTTGCCAGAACTAAGGGTGAGGTCAAGTCCGGTGAAGGCCTTGATCGCTGCTTGTGCACTCATGCTGAAGCGAATGCAATAATGCAGTGCGCCCTCTTTGGCAATGCTGGGAGCACAAAGGGCGCTATGCTCTACTCTACTTTTGCTCCCTGCTTAGAATGCAGCAAGATGGCTATAAGTGTCGGAATAAAGAGGATAGTGATGCTTGCCTACTACCCTGAAGACGGCACGCAGCTGCTGAGAGATGCAAATGTAGATCTGATCAAGCTCAATCCTGAACTGTTGAAACCTTGGCTTTCAGTAATTACTGCAGACCCCGAGTCATCCGCAAAGGTAGTGGGCAAGTAAGAGTAGTATTGGCCCTTATCGCACAATTTAACATGCAGCTTTTTTTCCTAAAAGCGCCCTACTTGGTGACATTGATAGGGTGCACACCTGTATTCCGCAAATCAAAGGCCTTTGTCGCAAGCCTCCACCACGAGGCTATTCTACATGACTGGTGCAGTGCAGGAGGTCCCTTTTAAGCAGGATTTTAGGATAGAATTTATCAGCTAAACGCCTTGACATTTGAAATGTTTTATGTTATGATCTATATGCCAAATTGAGCTGCAACCATAACAAGAGATGATGATATAATTTCTCCACTATATATCAACTGTGGTTAAAGTTGAATGTAGACATTGAAACTGATATTGACAAACAATAAAAGTGGTATCCCCTTCTATTGTACTTTGACCACGCAGAGTCAAAGTAGCAGCAACGTCTCTAGGTATAGACTATACTGGACTACATTTACAACAAAAGCCTGTATACAAAATATGTAGGCGATATGCCAGTTTGAGAATCCCTCCCCTATGTTGTCATAATATTTAGATTGACTCGCTTGTAGAAGTCCCTGAATTTATTAAGAATGTCAAGTAGCTCATAATAATAACTCTTATCCGCATGATGGAACTAGGTGCTATAAGAAAACTTGATGATAACGATCAGGCCCGCCAGAAGATCAGACAAGGATGAGATCCTCAGTTTTTGTATAAATACCTTCAGCTGGGGAGACTATATCAATAGAGTGTGGGATTATTGGTATACAGAAAAGAACGGCCAGCTATTTGTAGTCGAGTCTGGTGGGGGGGAGAAGATTGCTATGTCCCATGTTGCTATCTGTCCCAAAGGCAAAGTCATCTGGCTTGAAGGTGTAAGAGTACGCCCTGACCATCGCCGGTCTTACATTGCAACAATGCTCCTCACAAAAATGCTAGAGTATGGCAGGTGGAAAGGCGCCCGACAAGCATCTGCAATAGTAGATGCAACCAATTTTGCATCGCAGAGCATGATGGAAAAGAATGGCTTTAAGATAGTATCAAAGTGGATGTACTACAGTGCAGCAGGTACACCAAGGAACCAAGAGTCAAATGCAAGAATTGCAAATGCTGATGATATAGGTGATATCTGGCAGTACCTTCAGCAGTCCAAGATCTACCGCCTGTCTGGAAAGAGATATGTCAAGTCATGGCACTGGTACGCATTTGACCGTAGAGCACTTATAAATTTCGTGAAAGAAGAGCGTGTAATTGTGACTGGCTGGCCCATTGATGGCATTGCAATAATTAACAAGTGCGGTTACTGGGACAGGACTAACATCCTGCAAATAGTCTATCTTGACATTGCACCTGCAAGCTCACTCTGTGAACTTATCTCCTTTATAATGAATCTTTACTTAGATGGTAAATTTGACGGTCTGCAGCTAGTGTGTTACGACAGCAAACGATTATCATCCTTTATCAATAAATTAGTGATAAAAGAACACGAGCAGTTCATCCTTTACAACAAGCAATTTAAGTTATAGCTCATTTCATACACTTATGATTGGACTGGAGATACTTGGAACTTGACGGCCTGCGTATATACCACCATACTTGATGTCTGTCTGTATTGTCAATCCTTTGCTTTTGATTACATGCCTTTGCTTCTCCATCTAAAAGTGGACAAATAACATCGAAGAAGTTCGTAATATGACAGCAGGTGATTGCGTGCTTATCTTACAGGTTTTCTTGTGAGTGCTAAGAAGCCGCTGCGCTTCAACAGGGATATAGTTACAGAATTTGTTATCCGAAATTAGGAAAGCTCTCCCGCTCTAACCTATCCATCTTTTGGAGTAGTTCCAGATTCTTTGACTTGAGGTTTTCAAGTTCCTCTCTCATCTGTGCGACTTCTCTTGGTTTCCTTATCGCTACTCTTATGATGTTTATACATTCTTCAGCTACCCTTCTTACCCTATGGTCCAGATCGTTCTCCATCACCCATGTCAGATCCGGAATGGTCGTTACCAGTTCGGCATCCGCAAGTGCTCTGCATGTATTTATGCGTACTCGGAACCACTTGTCAGTCAGCAGGGTCTTCAGGCGGTCAATGACGGCAGGATTGCCTGCAAACCTGCCAAGGGCAAAAGCAGCAGCTTCTCTTACCCTATGGTAATTTCCGTATTTGCTCTTTTCAATCATAAATTCTGCAATCTCCTTGTCACCGGTAAACTCTCTAAGGCCTGCTATTGCCCCTTGCGCTACTACATTCTGAAAAGTAGTAGTTTCTGTAGCCTTTTTCAAAATGGCAATGGCGCTCTTGTTCTTGGTCTTGCCTATAGCCGTTGCAGCTTCAGACTTGACAAAATAACTCTCATCATCCTGTAGCAATGGCCTAATTAGCTCCAATGACTCTTCCTTCTTGAATTCTCCTATCGCCTTTACAACTGCACGTCTTATCTTTGGATGCTTAACTGCAAGGCACTCTTTTAGCGCTTCATAAGCATAGCTTGTCTTGATTACTCCTAGTGACTTTGCCGCTTCGGTCGATACTCCCCAGAATTCATCGTGCAGGATGGCCTTCGCCAGCGCATCAATGACTGCATCCGAAGACTTGTCTTTGAGCGCTCTGGCCGCTTCCGCACGCTTGATCGCATTATCCCCTTCTTGGAGCTGCTTGAGGAGCAGCTCCTTTGGTGCTTTCATAGATATCGTCTTTAAAATCTTGAACTCTGGATCAACAGAGAACCATTCTACCCTGTCGTCAACAGGGATCTGGAAGACACTCTCTCTGTCCCGGACTTTGAACGTATATATTTTCTTATTCCTATTTGGAAAAGCCATCTCTACCTCAAGTGGGAACTCAAACTGCTCGCCTGCCTGTGACTGTTTGATTTTAATCTCTACAATGTGGTTATCATGACAAAAGTCGACCTTGAGCTCCGGATGGCCTTCTCTAAAAATCCATTGGTCGAAGAACTGCTGTAGGCTCTTGCCCGTTTCAAGTTCAAACACTTTTCGCAGATCATCTGTCTCAGCATTGCCATTGGCAAAGCGCTGCAAATATGTTCTAAGGGACCTTCTGAAGTACTTGTCTCCGACGAGGTGGCGCATCATATGGAGCACGCATCCCGCCTTTTCATAGGTGTGTCTGTCAAAGAGGTCATCAGGGTGCTTGTATACTTTTGTTACAATGGGCCTGGTATACCTGGTTCTGGCCTCTTCAAAATAGTCGTCAGCAGTCTGCATCATGTAATACTGGAACTCGTCCTTGCCTCTGCTGGCCTCCCAGTAGAGTGCCTCACAGTAGGTGGCAAATCCTTCATTGAGCCAGATATGCTGCCAATCACTGCACGTGACAAGGTCGCCAAACCATTGGTGCGCCAGCTCATGAGATATAAGATAATCGCTTGTAAAGTCAAGGTGGGCTTTTTCATCATGAAGTGTGTCCAGCGTTAGAGTGGTGCAACTGGAATTTTCCATACCCCCATAAACGAAGTCCTGGACTGTCACCTGTGAATATTTATCATAAGGATAGTTCGTGCCTAGGTATTCTTCAAAGAACCTGATAATTTCAGGCGTATGTTCAAATGATCTGGACGAGTCTTGCTTTTTTTCCTGCGGGACATAGTAGTACAAGTTCTTGCCATCCTTCATCTCGATGTACTCGCCAACAACTACTGATGTAAGATAGGCCGGGTGTGGGTTTATTTCAGACCAGCGGTAGATCTGCTTACTATTATTCTGCTTCTCGACATTTAGCAATATGCCGTTTGAAATTGCCGTAAATCCTATGGGAACTATAACCGAAATTTCGCTTGAAAACTTGACCCTAGGGTGATCGATGCAAGGAAACCAATACCTTGCTTCAGCGGTTTCTCCCTGTGTCCATGCCTCCCAATGCTTCTCGGGATAGTCCTTATCAGGACCGACAAAGTAGAAACCCTTGCGCGGCTTGGCAGCGTAGGAAATGTAGAGTTCAATCTTACTGCCCTCCTTTAGAGTTCGGCCTAGTTTAACTGCAAGCTTGTCATCAAGATTACGAAAATCAAGCCTGCCTGCTGCAGAGACCAGCTTTATTTGGAGTTCCGCTGCATCGAGCTCTATGGTATCCGTGTCCTGCAGAGTTACAATCGACAGCCTTTGCTCGCAACTAATCATACGCCTCTGGAGGTGAGGCTCTATCTCAAGCCGCATGTGGTTAATCGTAAATGAAAGCGATGGAGCATAGTGAGCCCTGCTGCCTGGAAGCTCAAAATTCCTTTTCTTTGTGTCATTTTCATCCTGAGTATACATTCGGTATATACCTGCTACTCGATAGTTTGACAACATAAAGCTTCCTTGTCGCCTTATAAGATCGGCCTTCTCACCACATACAAGTTCCAGATATCTCTATCAACAAAGTGCAATGGAAGAAACTTATATGCACCTTGGCACTTGGGCGTAACAATCAGTTGTAGAGCAATTACATAGATACTCTGAATCTGTTCCCATCATCATCAGTGGCCTGTGAATCCATATGACATAGACAAGGTTCCGATGCTTGTCTTTTCTATGTCTGTATTTACTGCTGTGCAATATTTTACAGACTTGGTTGTCGTCGCCGAAGAATTGCAAAAAAGCTCTGCCGCTGCATCTAATGACGGGCTGAGGTAAACGGACCATCAGTAGGAATAATATTCTGCCCCTTCTATTGCTCTTGAACCTCTCTGTGTCTGCCTCTGTTCCAATAATCTGGACGATATCTTGGTCCTAGCTTACCAACGTATTCTCTCACTTTATTAACTATTTCCTCATGAATGTATGGAACAGATGCCCTAACACCTAGGATCATTTTTCTGCCATTGACAACTACTGGAAAGAAAAAAAGGTCTGTGTTATCATTATGTGTCATCAAATAATGTGGTCTGCCCAAATGATCTGCATTTGCCTGTAGAATACTTATGTAAAGTTCTGTCTGGGCAAAAAGTCTTTCCAGCTTTGTAAGTGTGCCTGACTTTACATGTGCAGCAATGGTGATGCCTTTTTCAACTATCTCAGCGCTGACAATGTTGTCATGTAGATCAGCTATTTCCTTGCAGACATGGATTCCATCCATTGACATTGACTAAGCAAAACATGTACAAATAACTTGTTAAATTCCATCAAGCGACCACGGGTTTTCAACTGTCGACAAGTCCTGGTCGGCAATATTGCCTCCCGTAATTTTCGTTTTAACTAGCCTCCTCACTAGCTTGCCCGTCCTAGTCTTTGGCAGCTCTGCCATTATTCTCACCTCTTGAGGACGAGCAAATCTTCCTATCGATTCTTCTACCCGTGTGGTGATTTCCTCTATCAAGATGCTGTCCACCTTGTGGCCATCCTTTACCACGATGCACACAACTACTGCCTCCCCTTTCAGTTCATCTGGTCTACCGATTGCAATCGCTTCAGCGACCGCTGGATGAGATACAGCAGCCGCCTCAACTTCTGCCGCACCAATCCTATGACCTGCCACCTTTATGATATCGTCGGCGCGGCCTTGCATATACCATAGACCATCGGAATTGACAAGCACTAGGTCGCCATGATACCATACATTATTGTATTTTGACCAGTAAGTATCGAGAAATCTGCTGGGACTGTTCAAAAGCCCGCGCGTCATGGAGGGCCATGGCTTTTTGATTACAAGGTATCCTTGACTTACTTTCTTGCCAGCGTCATCAAAAACATCAGCATCAAAGCCGGGGACGGGACATCCCACTGTGCAGGGCTTAAGTGGCATGACAGGTAGTACACTGAGTATTGCACCCCCAATCTCTGTTCCCCCTGATAAATTGATCAAGGGACAGCGTCTTTTTCCTACATTTTCAAAATACCAAGTCCAGGCTTCAGAGTTTATTGGCTCCCCAGTCGCAGCCAAAATTCTAAGTGATTGAAAATTGTATCTGCTGGCCTGCACATTGTTTCTCATAAAGAGCCTAATTGCAGTAGGGGCGGCTCCAAAGATGGTGACCTTGTGGTCTTCAATCAGCCTGCACCATGTGTCAGCTGTGGGGTAGTCGAGGGCATCGTCATATACAAGGGCAGTACCCCCTATTATCGGACTTCCATATACGACCCACACCTGCCCTGTTATCCAGCCCATGTCTGCATACCAGAATAAAATATCTTCAGGATTCATATCGATAAGATATGCTGCCTGCTGGGCTGCAACGATGGTAAAGCCGCCGTGCACCTGCACCGTGCCCTTTGGAATGCCTGTAGTACCAGATGTATACAAGATAAACAGTGGGTCTTCTGCATTCATCACCTCAGTCTTGGCCCTGCTTGCGTTTTTGACAAAGTCGCCATAGTTGCCGCCTATAGTCACTATTCTGGAAACACTTGTGCATTGCACTGCCTTTTGCCATTGGCTTGCAAGATCTATCTCCTTGCCCCGTCGTCTGGCCTTGTCGGTGGTGATAAGCAACTTTGCTCTGGAATCAACAAGCCGGGCGTGTAGTGCATGCGCGCTAAACCCTGAAAAGATTGTAGTGTGGACAGCCCCAATCTTGGAGCAAGCAAAGATCGCATAAAAAGCCTCTGGGATAGTAGGTAGGTAAATGGCAATAACATCACCTCTTTTGACGCCGGCCGTTGCCAGTGCACCTGCAAGCCTGCTCACTTGCTCGTCAAGCTCGCGGTAAGTGATTCTCCTTGAACCTTGCTCATTCGCAAAAATGTAGGCGACTTTATCAGGCTGCTTTTTGACATGCCTGTCAATCGCATTGACAACAATATTGCATTTGCCGTTTAAGAACCATTTTGTCCAAGGGACGCCTGCTAGTGAGTCACAGGTCTTGTCGTATTTTTGGAACCACTCTATGCCAAGGTCTTCGTTGACCGCGTTCCAATACCACTCGATATCGCTGTTTGCCTTCTTGACCAGCTGGCACCAGTTGGATATGCCGTGCTTTTTCATGAATCTACCAATGTTACTCCTAGCTATCTGCCCGGCCGAAGGTACAAATATGAACCGCTCAGTCAATAAGCTGGCTTTTGACGAGACGTTTAATATTTGCAACTAAACGGCGGCTTTGACAAATACCACGCCTGTGACATTTAGCGCAAGAAAAATTAAATTCTGATGTGCAGGGTATAAGGCGGTATTGTCTTGGTTATAGAGGAGATTCTTTATGATTTCAGGGAGTTTCCCAGCTACGCCGATGATTTTGTCAGGAACCTTCTCAATCTTATGATAATCTCCAAAATTAACGCAACTATCAAGAATCTGACATCCAAGAACTACTTTATGCAGCTTATATCGCAAATAGATGGTTGCGAAGCCTATGTTGTAAAATATGGCCAGCCGCTGCTGTACGCTAAGTACCATGGAATGGAATTTACTGACCAAAAGGTAACGGCGCAGTTTGTTAGGTCAGAAGATCATATAATCGGAGTTACTATGGAGTCGCTGTTTGGCGAGTTTGTCAAAAGATTTGATAGCCTGGCATCTATGACAAAGAGCAAAGTCAAGTGGGGCCTTGCAAAGGAAAAGGAAGATAAACCCGATCCGCTCTTTGCGCTGCTCGATTCCTTTGTAGGAGCAGTTATCAGGCTATCGTTGCTTGACCCTTCAACTCCAGACAGCCTCGTCGGCAAGCGTTTTGGCATAAGAAATGCAAGCATCATAAGAAAGTCGCTGCACCTTGAATTTTTAATAAACAGCAATCTCAATATCATAGAGCTTAGTCCCGACAAAAAGCGCAAGGACGATGCGATAAAGCTGCTCTTCGGTAAACCAGAGGTTGCCAAGGCAATAGTAAGCCTAATGAAACAGTAGTGGTGATGTATGCCAAGACAATACCGTTATTCAGTGTGTCTCTGTTTCTGTCTCTGTCTCCATCGAGATTGATGATTTCCGCATCTTGCCAAAAAGGTGAGCGGCACAGGTTAGTCTCACATATCTCTCTCTTACTGCTGACACGACACGATGGAAAAGATTATTATACTACTACTTGTTCTCCTGCACTTTTTTTCCTTTTTCCATCGGCACTATCTTCAGATTGGCGTCAGCAAACGCCCTTTTAAATTGCTCCCCCGTGAATATCCTGTCTAGGAAAATTGCCAGTGCAGCAATTTCAGAGTGCGGTTGATTGCCAATCGCGATATTGTAATCGGCAAGCTCGTACGCTTCTTGGGGGACTTTCTCTGCACCAATTATTACTAGTATCTTACTCTCTTTGCGCAGCCTTTCAGCAATATCGTCGATATTGATGCCATACATTGTAAGGTGAGCCACTTTGCCCCCTTCCTTTTTCCAAGCCTTTGCGAGGTTTTTCCAATCCTGTATGATCTCGACTTTGAACCTGCCCCCCCATCTCTCAGATACACTTGCAACTGTGTCATTGATAGATTCATCTAGGATGCCTGTCATGTATATCATTTCTGCACCAAATGCCCGTGCCACAAGTGCAGCATGTGTCGTCACCCTGTCGTCACGCACAAGCCTGTGGCCAATTCTGAGTACTGATATGTTCATCCTCTTCTCTTACTCAGCTAAGCACTACTCTCTTATTTGTCTCTGACTTTTTAGTTTCAAATAGTATCGATATTATCAGATTTTTCAACTGATCAATGTTATAACCAGTCTTTGAAGATACTGCAAGCAAGCGTTTGCTGTCTGAGATGCCAAGGTCATCCGCCTTCTGGTATGCGTCTTCAACAGTGGTCAAGTCAGCCTTGTTAAGAACATAAATTATCTTTGTGTCTGGCACCTCAAACTCGTTTATTACGTCGCGAGAGCTTTCAAATTTTCTTCTTATTTCATCAGCAGGCTCACTTATATCAAGCACCAAAAGTGCAAGGCTTGCATAGGTCAACTCATCAAGAGTTGATTTGAATGCATCGATCATGTACGGTGGCAGCTTGCTGATAAAGCCGATAGTGTCATTTAACAGCACTTTGCTGCCCTGCAGGTCTATTGCCCGAGTAAATGTAGAAAGAGTAGTAAAGATACCTTGTCCAGTGACTTTGGTCTCCCCTGTCATTTTGTTGAATAACGTGGTTTTGCCGGCAGAAGTGTAGCCGGCAAGTGATACTGTAGGCAAGCCGACCTTTGCCCTCTGGTTCCTGTGCAATTGCCGCCTCTTTTCCTCTCTTTCAAGTTTTTTCTTTAGCATCGCGGCTCGCCTCCTTATATCAAGGAAATAGATATCTGCCTCGTATTTTCCAAGGCCGTAGAATCCCGGTTGCTCTCCTGCCCTCGCAAGTCTGACATTTTCACGTGCCCTTGCCATGTCATAGCGCAATTGAGCAAGCTTGATCTGTATGTGCGATTCAGCAGTACTTGCTCGCCGCTCGAAAATCTCCAAGATCAATCGCTCCCTGTCAATTATCTCCCTTTTACACAGACTTGCCAGATTGTATATCTGCTTCGGCTTAATCGTTTCGTCAAATATGATGACATCCGGCTTGATCTCTTTGACAATCTCTTTTACTTCTTCTGCTTTCCCACGGCCAATCCCAAATCTTGATTTTGTTATCTGATGCTGGGTCACAGTCTTGATGATGGAATATCCCGCAGCATCAGCAAGCGATATTGCTTCATTTATAGCCGGCTCAACAGGATATGTTATGAGAATGGCCTTTCTGTAATTTGCCATTTATTCCTCATCGTTATTGGCACTGACATACAGCCTAATCGCTAGGTAGCGTTCCAGCTTTTTTGCAAGCATCTCATCAGGTTTGAGAGAACCTGCCTCAAACTTTTTCAGCAGCTGTGCCTTCTCGTTCATCTTCATACCCAGCTGTTCGTGTGTCAGACCCATCTTCATTCTGGCTTCTCTTATCAGCCTTGCAAAGTTAGGTGTAAGGATAGTTTCATCTGCTAGCCCAATCTTCTTCTGTGGCTTCGCTGCAAGTGGCTTTTTCTTCTTGGCTGCAATCTGCGGCGATACATAGGCCTTTCCTCGTTTCGAGCAGGCAATGCAAACATTGAATACTGTGCCGTCCACTACCACCATCTTTTTCTCAAAAGTCTGGTGCCCGCAAAGCTCGCAATATGACATTTGAACTCAAATGTGTGAGCGGCGGATTTAGCCTTTTCTCAGAGTCTGCTGAACTGTCATATTGATTACTATCTCTGCAATGTCACTTGCATATTCTGCAACCCTGCGGATGTTCTCCGTTATCAACTTGATCCTATATAGTTCGTTGACATCGCGAGGCTTAGATACTGCGCGCAGTATCGCCTTTTCCATCTCGTCTATCTTACGCGCCTTTTCAATCGCTCTATCAGCAGCTTCATAGTCGCGCTTAAACATTGACAGACATGAGTCGTCGAGCACCTCAAGTGCAAAGTAGCTCATGTTAGATATTTTCTCCACAATGTCCTTGTTGAGCGGCTGGCGTATCTCCATGACATCCTTGGCTATTATTACTGCATGGTCTGCCACCCGCTCAACTGACTTGGCTATCAGCCTGTATCCGAGGCAGTTGCGCGGCTCCTCCAGCCCTATCTCTTTCAATAAATATTCGTTCTTGATCGCTATCTTCAATTGACGCACGATGTAAAAGCTGAATCTGTCAACCTCATCGTCGGACTTGACAACTTCTTGTGCAAGCTCGACATTATTTTCGCTCAGAGAGAGAAGGGTGTCGCGATACATCGACTTGGCTATAAGCAACATTCGCTTGAATGCTGTATCGACGGACAAGTCAAGTAGGTTGATAAGTACTTGCAACGTAATGCCTGTAGCTGAGTCCGCAATAATCTCCGTGCCCATAAGGACGCGCCGGATGATGTTCTTGATGACTTCTCTCTGCTCCACAAGCAGCCTGTCCTCCTTAGGGACAACGTTGATTACGTTAAAGCCAACGAAATAGAGGGCAATCAGCTTGCGCGCAATAAAATACGGGTTGTGGTCCTTGCCGACTTCAATTGTCGCTTCCTTTTGCTCTTTGATGGCCCTCTTTGATGCAGGTGTTATTTGGAGTGTTGAGTTGCCTTGTCTTAAAATTAGAACATGGTCTCCCTGCCTTAAGCCCAAGTCCTGAATCCACTTTTTTGGCAAAGATACAATATACGAAGAGCCGCCGGTGTATTGCAATTTTCTAGTCTCTTCGCTTCGCGAGAAGCCTTTGGTATTGCCATCCTCTTCGCTATGCATTTTTTCCATCAGCTAGATTTTCTCGGTGTTCTATATATTCTTAATCTCTATCTATATAGATAAGGAATTGAAATGCAATTATATTCATGTAATATATATAGAGAGCACTATCACAAGTTGAATCCTCTGCCTATCGATGCAAGGGAAAAAGTACATAGACACGTCGATGCCCTATTTGGAGCAGGGGTCTCAGATGCCTTGCCGGCTGATATTCAGTTCGACTTTTCAAAGCGGACTGGTAGAATAAAGAACTTTAGCATAGGTGGCAGGCTGGCCGTAACATTGCGGACCGATGGCGGGCTTGCACTTACCATTGCCGGCGCACAGTACCTGCTTGAGAATAGCGAGCAGTTCTTGGAGAACTGTGTTGAGCCTGTGCCAGAGGCTGTGTCATTTGTAAGCGAAGGTCGGTCGCTTTTCTGCAAGCACGTCGAGTGGTGTGGTTCCAATATCAAAGTTGGATCAGACGTTGCCATCATTGGTAGCTGTAGTGATAGTGATGATTATGGTGATGAGGGCAGTGGTACTAGTAGTAGAAAAGTGGTAGCCGTCGGCATTGCAATGCTCTCCTCAAGACTAATGAAACAATATCACAAAGGCGTAGCAGTAAAGGTTCGACAAGGAATAAAAGCTAGAACAGAGTAATCGGGATATAATATATGATGCGCGGCAATCGAGAAATGAGGCGCATGCTCGATAAGATGGGCCTTGACATGAAGACTATGGAGAATGTAGAAGAAGTGATTATTAAGACTGAAACAAAAGAGCTTTACCTCATCAAGCCGCAGGTAATTGAAATGAAGGGCAAGGACAGCACTATATTTCAGGTTGTCGCATCCGACATTGAAGAAAAACAACGGGAGGTCCCTGTGTTTAAGGAAGAGGATGTTATACTTGTCATGCAGCAAGCTAATGTGACTAGGGAGAAAGCGATACAGGCTCTGACTGAGAGCAAGGGAGATATGGCTCAGGCCATACTTAGCCTTGCAACTTAGCACTTAGTTTTAATATCCCTCTTTACTACTTTTGATTTCAGATATCTTGGCAAAGGGAAAGGCTGTACACACTGACAACATTCCACCACCGACTTCACATTCTGCAGTCGAAACTATTGTCAGTGCTTTATCTGAGCTTGAAAATGACATCGACGGGATGTATGGTCGCGTCGAGGAAATGAAAAGGCGTATAATTGCCCACTCTGATGAAGAAATCGAGAAGCTAAAGCAACAGATAATCACTATTGCAAACGAGGAAGCCAAGCAAATAGTGGATAGCACTAAAGCAGAGGCCGAGGCTGAGTCAGAAAAGATAGGAGAGATTGGGAGAGCAAACCTTGCCAACATTAGGAAGAACATTAAAACATCATTTGACGCAACGGTTGATAGCATAGTCCAGGCGGTTCTGGGCGACACCTCTACTATGTCAGTGACTCCACAAAACATGGAAAAAAAGTCACAACAGTCATCATCC
>DATDKS010000057.1:0-8821 GCA_036519825.1 Nitrososphaera sp.
AATATCTGTTAGTTCATTCATGAACAGGTTGATATCAAGCCTTGAGAACCTTGATAGGTTTATTGCAGCGCCTGGCTGCATTATCTCGCGAATATATTTGCCGGCTGCTATTTGCTCCCACCATTTCTCTCCAAACCTACCCTTCAGGTGATGATCAAACTCAACGGCACGAACCGCAGCAATAAGATAGCTTGGCACATACATTATTGCGTCTGGCAGTATGTGGTGTAGCATCCAATATTCGCCTGGCATTTCAAAGCCTGTGTAGTCCTTTATCAGTCTTGCATATACATCGCTTGCCTTTTCCATTGACAATTTCTCATGCCAAAACTCGGTCTTCATTAGGGAATTGGCAGTGTAAAACGTGACAAAGAACAGATCCATGAACTTGTTCCTTGCCTCGATCTCTTCAAGAATCTGGTTGTTCTTAATTCCAAGCGATGACAAATATATCCTATTTTTTGTCAACCGCTCTAGGAATATTGAGAATATCTCGGCTATGCCCATCGAGAAATTGTAGCGATTCCAATATTCTGCCTGCGCATTTATTGAAGAGGCGTGTACTGCATGTCCCATTTCATGGTAGCACCCCTGCAGGTCAAAATATGGGCTTTCGCTTTTGTACAACACCCTGATATCATTTGGCACCTGTATAAAGAAGCATATCGGTGAGGGGTACTTATTCTTCCTGTGTTCCGTATCGATGTAGATTGAAGACATGTCAAACCGCATTGTTGCAAGAGTGCGTCTGACTTGGTCTGCGGGCTTTACAGCGACAAACTCTTTTTCAAGATCGGCATGTATCCTGTTGCGGAAAAAATAGAAATCATCGTAATATTCTGCTTTCCGTCCAAGCACCTTTTTCGAGACAGCTTGAAGTGATTCTTGAAAGGGTTTTTTTGCCTGCCTCCCCATAGACCTCACAAAATCTATCAAATGTGAGTAGGAGATCTTTTCATTCTCTAGGTAGCCATCTAAGGGAGTCAATTTGTTGTCCGAGTATTGGCGGTAAATTCTTCTCATCTGGTCAAAACGCTCCTTGATAACAGGCGAAATGTATCTTGTCTTTGAAATAAATTCATCAAATACATGCTTACGCTTTTTCGAATCTTTCTCAATACTGTTGAATTGACGCCATGTGCTCCAGTTGACCGGAGCTCTGACAAAGTGGTAGCGCGAAGAAATAATCTTTTCATTGCGTAAATTGTACAGCTTGAGTTCAAGCTTTTTCGTTGAAGAATCTGCAATATTTTCGAGTGAGCTTAGAAACAACTCCCGGGGTTGCGAACAGAAGTCTACAAATGTCTCTGCACTAATAGTTCTCATTTCTGCAAGCCGCTCTATCATGCGTTCACTATAGGAGAGACCTGCATGTTGCTTATAACGCTCGTCCATTTCTGCAATATAGATCTGCTCGTCGAGCTGGCACCACTGCTTTAGATCCATATGACTTGGGCATGCAGCCTATCCAATTTTAAGATTCATAATACACAACAAGATGTATGCATGCAATACTAGTAGTGGGTGGTACTAGACGTGACTACCATAACGACAACAGTTGAATAATAGAATCATTAGGTAGACTGACAGAAAAATTGCTGGAGTCAAAATTGCGTTCAAGATCTTTTTCTTACATATTCAAAAAAAAACACCTGGCACCGACAAAGTAGAGTCTTAGAAGACGTAGGGGGAAAAACTATCCATATTCCGCTACTGCAGCATCAGAGCACCAAGCTGCAATAGTTGATCGTTCTTCTTTTGGGGTACGCATCATTGTGATCATAACAATCGAGATGACAATTTTTGCACCCAAAATTGGCAGGCACGCAGAACGTGTGATTAGTCACTACTAGAAGAAGAACAAAAGTTGTGTGTGCTTACGCGCCAGCCATGCCATTGCGCAGCTCTACACCTTTATGATCGTCGACCTGCTCTAATGCAGCGGCCTGATGCATTTCTGACAGAGCACAACCCATCTGGGCTTCTGGCTTCCCTCTTCTCATTAAGCCGCGGTAAAGGCCCGCTTCTAGGGTCTGACCGTGAGCCTTCTCCCATTCTTCGACTGGGATGCTATACTTCTTCTGGATTCTATCGCGGTACCATTCGGGGATGACGTTGAAGGCACAGAATGGGATGATTCTGAGGTCGGGAGTGAGATAGTGGATGTCACACCTCTGGAGCCTTTCAAGATCTTCGTTGTACTTGTCTTGGAAGTGCATCATGCCAAGGAAGAGTGACCGCACATGCCATGAGCCTACAGAGTCAAAGTTGCGCTTGAGCAGGATGCTCGAGAACATTCGAGCCAGATCTAGGCCCCTTGGCTGCTTATCCTTGTTGACAAATTGCTTTAGCTTACGGACCACTTCAAGCAGCGCCCAGTACCTATTGGCACCCGACTTGATCTCGTCAGCCTTTTCTTCAAAGTATTCAAGGACTCCCTTGATGTCAACAAACGAGGTAAGAGGTACAAGCTTTTTCGTATCCCTGTCTTCAAATACATAAGTGCCTGCACCGCAGGCAAAGTGTATCGATAATTCATACTTTGGCTTCTTGCTGAACGCCTCAATCACATTTGTCATTGGCATGCATGAGGGAACTGGAAACCACGAGTCTTTTGAAATTTCACCATTAGTCTGCTCTTCGATCCTTTCAATGCAGTCCGGAATTGTAATTCGGTATTTTTCACGCTCTTTCTTTGTCATCCTGCCGGTAAGTGATACAGGTTGGAAGTTGACTGCGTGAACTACATCTAGGTTCTTCTGAGCGTATCCGATGATACCACCAAGCTCGTGGTCATTGATCGACTTGATGACGGTTGGGACGAATACTACAGTCATTCCACACTTTCTTGCCGATTCCAATGTATATGGAATTTCCCAGTGATTCTTGGGGTTGGTCCTTGGACTTACGCCATCGAATGAAAGATAGAGGTTGTTGACACCTGCCATTCTTACCTGGCGCATCGTTTCTGGCGACATGGCCAGTTTGATACCGTTGGTGTTAAGCTGGATATGGTCTACACCCTCTTCCTTCATTATGTTGATTATTTCATTAATATCATCACGGAGCATTGGCTCACCGCCTGTGATCTGAATAGAGTTGCCTGAAATCGGCTTTTCCGCCTTGAGAGTCTTCATCATAGCCCTTATCTGCTCCATGTTTGGCTCATAGAGGTAAGCGCCTTCGAGGCCCTTCTTGACGTAAAAGAAACAATACCAGCACGTCAGGTCACATCTGTTGGTGATGATCATGTTGGAAAGCCCAGAATGTGAAAGGTGGTTCGTGCAAAGTCCACAGTTGTTGGGACATGAGCACTTGTCTATCATGACGTTTGGCGCATGTGCGCCCTTGCCATCCATCCAATAGGTACTGAACTTCTTGTACATTTCATATGAGCCAAAGTATAGCTCTTCACACTCACCGTGAGTTGGGCATGTCTTTGTCATGAAGACCTTACCCTCTCTTTCAAAGACCTCAGCATCCAGAATCATATTGCAGTCTGGACAGATGCTTTGTGTGAATCGGATTGTGTGTCTAGCGCTCACACTTTTGTTAGACATGTTCGAAATTTGGATTAAGTCCATACTACTGCTACCTTCTGAACAAAATCTTCGCTTTGATATAAAGCTAACTTGCTTATTCCTACGGTGATGAATAGGTTATAATCATGCAGGACCCGTAGGATAACAGTCAAGTCATGCATTGAGGTACAGGTGAATGTCTGTTCTCAGAGAGAGAAAACTAATCCTTTTTGACCTGCCAGATAGGGTGTAATCACTTTACTGAAAAGCGCACATACATTTAAAAAGCAAAAAATATACTAGAGTGGCCAGTTTTGAGAAGAAGTGAGCATTAGCGACAGGTCAAGGAAGGCGATGGAAAACCTTGGCTTGACGGGTTATGAGATACGTGTTTATCTTTCACTGCTTGACACAGGCTCGATGACTGCCGCAGACATTTCAAAGAAATCAGGGGTTCCATACTCAAAGATCTATGAGGTACTCAACAGCTTGGAAGAGAAAGGATGGCTTGAGTCCGGGAGCTCCAGGCCGCAAAAGTTTTTCCCCAAGTCTCCCTCGACAGCTCTTGGAATCATGAGGACGCGCCAAGAGAATAACTTCCGCGAGAGCCAGAGCACTATCGTAAACGAGTTGATGCCAATGTATACAAAAAGCGGCATAAAGGAGAGGCCTGAGATATGGGTCGCAAGAGGAGTCTACAACATAATCGCCAAAGTCAATGAGATAATCCAGAACGTGCAGCAGGAATTGCTGGTCGCGCTACCATTTGTTGCGGTGGACATAGCCAAGCCACTCCAGCCAGAGCTTAGGACGCTGCATGATAGAGGAGCGGTCAAGATAAATATCCTTGCGTCTGCCAAGATAACCTCCGACACGATGAAGGCACTATCAAGGGTGGCAGAGGTGAGGCTCAAGGATGGTCTTTTTGGAGGGGGAATAATAGGAGACGCAAAACATGTGGTGATTCTGCTTGGAGAAGGCACAGGTGAGAACGGCAGCTTTGAACCGATAGCTATATGGGCTGACCACGCAGGCCTTGCAGGCTTTGCAAAAGGTTACTTTCAGTACCTATGGGATGACTCTGGCGAGAAGAATAAAACAATTTAGGTAAAAACGGCGTTATGCAAATGCAGATAAGGTTAATACAGTTTGGCGAGGAAAGAATAACCGTCTTGGAGTCTGTCGTTGCAAAGAAAAAACTGCAAGTGACCAAAGATGAAGAGCTTTATGTTGGTACAGCAGAGTCTGAGCATATTGAGATGTACCTGAAAGCAATATGGTATATCCGCGAAAGAGGTGAGGAAGCTAAGGTAAGCTCAATAGCCAAGCTTCTAAACGTGACTCAGCCGTCTGTCGTCCAAATGCTCCGTAAGCTGAACAGATCCCAACTTGTGCACTACAACAAAGGTAGCGTGGAAATGACCAGTGAAGGAGGACACATTGGCAAGAAGATGATGCGAAATACCAGACTGCTTGAGGTCCTAATGAAGGACGCTCTCAAAATAGAGGTAGACGAGGAGATGATCTGCGGGATAGAACACCATATGAAGGATCTGTTCACAGATGCCCTGTGCACGCTTTTGAAGCACCCGCAGAGGTGCCCTCACGGCCACGAAATTCCAAAGGGCAAGTGCTGTTCGTAGGTTTTTATTTCTCGCAATCCCTCATTTTTAGCGTGGACAAGCGATGACTAGATAGCCCTGCTGACTCGGTGAAGGAGATCTTGAGTAAGGAGTTTGTCCACTTTTTTACATCTCACAAAACTTGATAAATGGCTAGGTGGCTTTTATATCCACATTGGTTAAGATAGAGACTACGGCTTCATTAGAGAGCTTTAGAAAGTTTATCATCATAAGCACCTGCAGATCCTTCATACCAGAAAGTTACCTGCGCGACTACGAAGTATTTCCAGAGCGAGAAGAGGGTCCTGGAGCAATCTATATTGAAGCTGTCGACAAGGTCACACTGAAGAAAATAAGGGAGATGACGTTTGTAAATGCAAAAGAGATCCTTGGCATCATTTATTCATCAAAGAGCGGCAACACTCAGCTAAAGTGGAGGCAGACTCGCAGGCGAATAGGCAAGGTCCAAGGCTTTGCATCGCCAAATGCCTTAGTCAACTTAGTTGAGTCAGGTGTACTGACACAGGAATGGGTTGACAATTATTTGAAATTGATCCAAAACCAGCAGCAGCAGCAGCAAGGACAAGATCCATCGTCTGCTGTAACTGCAAGTGAAAAGACAGTATGATAGTAAAGTATGATAGTAAAGTATGATAGTAAAGCCAAGCGGCACATCAAACAATGCTTTTTTTATAATCCCCGAAGATGCCGATGACCTCTTTACCTTGCGCCGTATCGTAGAGAAGGGCGATCATGTCATTGCAGACAGTACTCGTTTAGTCAAGCAGGTCAAGGAATATGGCAGGCCCGACAAGGGCGAGCGCGTTAAGGTGCGTGTTGCTATCAAAGTAGAGCAGAGCAATCTCGACTCGGCGGTTGATAGGCTTAGGATATCGGGCATCATCATAGATACAGATAACGAGATGGTGCCAAAAGGGACTCACCACTCGCTTTCTGTACATACAGGCGACATGGCAACAATAGACAAGGGGAGAAGGTGGCAGGATGTCGAGCTTAGGATGTTAAAGCGATCTGCCAGTAGCTCCAGCTTTATACTAGTAGCAATTGATACGCAGGAAGCAGCCGTTGCCAAGGTGTCTGGTACGCATGTTAAAGTAATCCCAAACATCTACTCTGGTCAGAGCGGTAAGCGCTATCAGACGAAAAACCCGAACATTGAGATCTACTTAGTAGACATTGCCAAGACTGTTTCTTCAATAATTGGTGAAAATGACAAGGTTGTCATATTTGGTCCAGGGGAAAGTAGACGCAGGTTTTTCAATATATTGGTGAGCAGACAGTATGTCCTAAAAGACAAGGTGCAGATTGTTGATGGCATTGATGTTGCAGGCGAGGATGGAATATTTGTATTCCTGCGCTCAGCACCAATGAAGGAAGTTATGAGCACAAGCAAGCTTGCTGAGGTGTCATCAATGCTAGACAGGGTAATGCTGATGGTGAACAGAGGAGAAGCAAAATTTGCGATGGGAATGAACGAGGTGTCAAACGCCGCTGCATTGAAGGCAATAGAGGCAGTCGTATTCTCAGATTCCATCTTCAAGACCGCAAAAGAGGAGGAGATAGTCAAACTACTCAATTTGATTGAAAGCTATGGAGCAAAGATGTTTGCTGTAGACTCATCGACGGATATTGGCCTGCGTGTCTCGTCGCTTGGCGGTATTGTGGCGCTTCTTCGCTACGCGATACATTGATTCTGAAGCGAGCCATGACAGATATGGCTTCGATATATTGCTCATTTTGAGCTCCACTATCTCTGGCACTTCATATGGATGAAGTCTTACTATTTCAGCCTTGAGCTTTTTTGCTGATTTTGAAGTTGCTTTGAAAAGCGCAATGAATTCGTACTGATCCTCTACCTTTCCATGCCAAGAGTAGATCGACCGGATCTTGGTAAAATTGACGCAGGCACACAACTTTGCTCTGACGACCTGGTCGGCAACCTCTGCAGCCATCTCTTCGCTTGGAAACGTTGACAGGATTATGATTCCAGTGCTAGGCATATTTCACATAGATAGCTAAGAACGCAATTAAAATTATTCCTACACGGTCTCGCAGAGCGGGTTTGCCTTTATGACTATAAACTCCTCGTTTGCCATATTCTTCGACATTACTTTTTCAAAGTCTTTCTTGGAGCACGCAATGACGATAGTTGTCTTGTCTGTGTGATATAGGTCAAATGTTTGCCCTTGGTGCCGCTCTACATCGCTAATATAGTCCTTGACCTTTGTCTCAAATGACGACAGCAGTTCTATCTTGTCGCCTCTCATTTCATGCGGGTCAAGTGTCCATGCTATCGCTACTTTTGTTCTGCTGGCCTTAAGGTCGCGCTTTTTTAGTGTTGCTCGTATCTGGTCGATAAGAAACTTGACATATCCATCTACGCCCTTTATGCTACCATTGACTAGATACATTAGCGGCCCTGTCCCATCAAGCGATGATCCTATTATTCTGAGGTCATACAGCCCGCTTGTCACGTCGTCGATATAGATGTCGGCAAATGTGCCGCGCATCAATTCACTGCGGATATTTGTATCAGTGACTTTCTTGCAGATTTCAAGGATGGTGGCCATCCCAGAGTAGTGGCTCAATGTCTTTATGACGTGTACCAACTCGGCTGAATTGATGTCCACAAAGTTCAACTTGCGACGCGTGTCCGGGTCGTAAAGCATCTTGGAAATATGATTGTCGTGCTTAGATTTGACCGATCCTATCAGCGTCTCAGAGCTGGCTGCAGTAATAGCACTCATGGGCAGGTAATAATACGACACATCTCTCTCAACAGCCATTCCTGTCATGTGTTCTATAAGGGCGATGTTTTCATTGTTGCCACCAACTCCTGTTGGAAGCATATAGATTAGAGAAGAGCCCCGCTTGAGGGCCTTGATCGCGTCCTTAAACTTTGTCATAACATCACTTTTGACGTCTGAGCCAACCTTTCTTATCCTGGGAGCAAAATAGACGTATGAGGCATTGCTTATTGCAATATCAATAGGCTGTAGATCAAGGAGTGGTTCGTCTTCGATAAGCGAGCTTACGTTTGGGTACGTCCTTGCGATATCCGGCTTGAGCAAAATGGCCATCCTGACTGATTCATCGATTAAAGAAACCTTGGAGCCATTGATGGCTATCGAGGAAGCTATTCTATATCCTTCAGTGCTCAAGCCATATACTGCAACAGATGCAGTATTAGAGGAAGAGGAAGAAGAAGTAGCAGCACTCAAAGTGTAGATTGAACTCCCCCTTTCATCCCTCCGTACATACCTCACGTGGTCTACAAAAGGTTTTTCCAATGGCTTTCCAGCTATATTGTATATTTGAAGATCTGGTTTGACATTTTGACGCCAAAGCAGGTAATGTTTTTCAGGCACGCCGTCACCTTGCTGCATAATTCTGGCCACGAGGTTCTCTGTACCTCAAGAAAATATAGGGAAGCAGTTGAGCTGGCCAAGATTAAAAAGCTAGACCTTACGTTCGTAGGAAGCCACGGTGGGGCAGATAGGTACGATAAGCTGCGTGAAGGCGCTCGCAGAACGTACGAGCTGGCCGAAGTCATAAAGCAATTTGGGCCAGACGTGGCAGTTAGCTTTTCATCACCAGAAGGCACACGTGTAGCTTTTGGCCTTGGAATCAGACATATTGGATTTAACGACTCGCCTC
>DATDKS010000058.1:0-12025 GCA_036519825.1 Nitrososphaera sp.
TCCATTTAATTCAACATCACAGATAACAACATTCTAGCACTAGAGGATCAATATATCTATGAGAGACTGCTGATTCTATGCAGTAGTAGTAAACGACCATCGTTTGCCTGAAACCAGCGCGTTGCCTGCTACATCTTTTGCTCCTTCATTAATCTCAGCAGTATACTTGGTATCTGGATCAAGGTCTGGTTCAGAATCAAATATTGCAGTTTTACCGTCTGGACTGAGAGATATATTCCCTTTTACGAGATTAGGCATCAAACCTTCTTTCCTTACAGTAAATGTATTTTCATTAATAGTCGGACCGCTCATTTGCTCACTAAAAGTAGCGCTAATGAGTGAACCAAGTGGAACATCTGTAGCTCCATCCGCAGGTATGGTATCAAATACTTTTGGTGGTGATGGTGCTTTCTCGTCAGCTGCTTTTGTAGCAGCAGCACTAGCTTTCTGTGTAGCAGAAGTAGCGGCAGCTGCCGCTCTCTCCGTAGCAGCAGCCGCTTTCTCTGTAGCAGATTCTGATCCCCTTACTCCAAAATAAAATGCAACTATTGTTGCTAATGCTGTTCCAAGTATTGTACCAAGATTCTTTAGTATATCAACCAAAGATTGAAGAACGGGGTTTGTTGAATTATCAATATTTAGAGTAATTAGAGCAAGAAGATAAAATATTACCGTTCCAACTAATACTATCACTCCAAACGTCATTAAAGATCTGTATAATCCTGGCATTCCGAGAGCTCGGACATTCTCTTTATCAGTACTACTACTGCTTACAGTAGGCTTTCTGTGGTAGGCTAACCACATATCTAAACTCAGGGGAATAATTATAATACCAAAAATTACTAGGATGAAAACAATCGGAAGATTACTATCAAAGATTGCATTTATTACCTTTGTAGTATTAATTGCCGTTGCATTGGTAGCAGTAGTAGCTGTTGTTGCTAATGGTGGAGCAGCAGAAATATTGGAAATGTCTTGTAAGGCTTTTGTAGCATTAGCTAATCCAGCTGTTGCATTCTCTAAAGCGACTGTAGCATTTCCCAAACTGCTGGTAATATTTTCTGATGATGCTGCTGTAGCATTCGTAGTATTGGTAGAGCCGCTTGTAATATTTGTTGTAATAGGTTGACTGGCATTAAGCACAGGTGAAGCCGAACTCGATAGTGCCATCTCTAAAGGCAAATAGTAGATGAAGAATAGGGGTACAACCATCAATATAGAAAACGCGTTAATGTATCCTCTTTTCGTCTTTATCGTATAGTGATAATTGCTCAATCTCTTAAACTTTTTTATTTATGGTTCTGTAAATTATCGAGTTCTCCTCGAAGATCTCATCCCGCTGGGTGGCACACACTCCGCCCACCAGCTGTTTTTATCGGTCCTGAAAAAAATCTATGTCATCCTATTCCCTGTATGAGCTCATAATACTTCTGCAGAGGAAGTGCGAATCTAAAATGACAAAAACAAACTGACCCCAACCTAAAAAGTGAAAAGGATAATTGCAATACTTGCCGATTTTCATCCCTCTTTCGCTGCCCTCTTTTCAAAACTATCTACTGCTTCTATTAGCGCCTTTCTCCTGCTTTCCTCAGTCACAGTCGCCCTTATGTCTTCAATTAGCATCCTTGCAACATCAAGTTTCCTGCGGAGGCCGGATACAATATTATCATAAACTGCAAATGGGTAGATAGCATTGTAGATCTCTTCCATTTTTGCAAATAGCTCCTCCGCATCTTTTCCTTTGCCTGAGCGCATTCTATCATATACTAGGCGCTTTATCTCGCCTACACTATCAAGCAGTCCTGTTAGATATGATTCGCCTGTGACGTCGAGCTCTCTCATAGACGGCATTGGTTTGTTATCCATCACAGACTTCAATGCGAAGGCTTCTACAAGCTCCTGCTCAGCCACTGAGATGTATCGGTGGAGATCCTGCCGTGCATACTTTCTAAACTCTTCAAGCATTGTCTTTGCCTTATCCATTTTGCTCTTTGCGTCTTCAAGCTGGCTATGATGCATAGCTACTATTGATTTACTGCATAACATGACAACATCCCGGGTACCCTTGATCAACTTCTCTCGCCGATCTTGCACATCCTTGAGGTTTTTATCTATCTCTTCAAGTGAACCTTGTATATCTGATGACATCTAATCACACAAACACCGCTAAACTTGTTAGCGGCAATTTCAAATAAAACACTTGCTGAGATAAATTTAAAGATACGAGATAATTATCGGTATAGCTAATTGGGAAATATCCGCCGCAGCCGAGGCTACAACTATGAGCATACTCTTGTTCAGAGGCTAAATAACGGGCAGTGGCGTGCCCGGCGATTGGGCGGAAGCAGCACGGGTCTCCCGGATATTGTGGCAGTTAACAATGACGTCGGCACCCTTCTGACAATTGAGGCAAAATCAGGAACGAGTGATATATTGTATGTACCATTGGACCAGATAGAGCGCTGCATAATAGTTCGCAATATGTTTGGCATTTATCCGCAGAGACACATAATACTTGCATTCAAGTTTATGGGCAAAAAAAGGTTCAGACGAAAAAACGAGACAGTATATGAGAGTCGCAGGTTGATAGAGTATTACAAGGTTGCAGATGTCGTAGTAGGTATGAAGGCTCTTCCCATAGTCAAATGCACCTATGATGGTAAGACCTATGCCATATATACGAACAAGACTATACCACTCGACCTGCCAGACTACAATATGCCTTTTCATAAACCTGCGCGTCGAATTACCATAGTGACCTCATCGAGGTTGCAAGCTAAAACAGCAACAGCATCCACAACCTAGAGAAATCCTTATTCTTCTTCTTTATTGCTCTGCCATCTCGTGCTTTCATATGTAGAGGATCAGATGTAGTTGATGTTCTGGGATGAAAAGTGGGAGCCTATTAGCATGACAATGAGGCTTTGACTTGATTATACTTTCGCCAATTGATACAGTCTTATAGAAGTATGATTCATGAAAATATGATATATCATAATAGCATTCATAGGCATGCAATGCAAATATTCGCTGAAAGAACACAATAGTTAGTAATATTAAAAGAAATTATATTTTGATGGCCAATTACCGTCATAATAGATTTAATATAAAAAATTTTTAGAAATCAGTATCCTTTATTAGGTCGAATTACCATAATAATGTTACCTCATTCTAGCAAATATGCAAACCGCAATGTTATGTAGTATGTGCAAATCCGATCAGACGGTCACCGACCCGGAATCGGGCGAGATTATTTGCAGGAATTGTGGTCTTGTGCTATCAGACCGGGCTCAGGAAAGCCGCCCAGAATGGCGCGCTTTTACGTCTGAGGAGGTAAATGATAGGAGCAGGACAGGAATTCCGCGCTCATTAGCACGTCACGATATGGGTCTGTCTACTGTAATAGGCAGAACTGACAAGGACGCCAGCGGCCGCATGCTAGATGGTGCCATGCGCTCGACTATGGGAAGACTCAGAGCATGGGATTTTCGTACGCAAGCTCACTCCCCGACCGACAGAAACCTCAGACAAGCATTCTCCGAGCTTGACAGGCTCAAGGACAAGCTAGGAGTATCAGACGCAGTAATTGAAAAAACTGCATACATTTACAGAAAGGCTCAGGAGCGGGGCCTAGTCCGGGGAAGGACAATATCAGCAATGATAGGCGCAGCGCTTTACATTGCATGCAGAGAGACTGGTGCTTCTAGAACACTAAAGGACATTGCAGACACTGGTAATATCAAGCGTAAGGATCTAGCCAGAATATACAGACTCGTAGTAATGGAGCTTGACCTTAAAATCCCGTTGGTCGACCCGCTAAAGTGTATAGCCAAGGTGGCAAACAAAGCCAGCCTGAGTGAACGCACCAAGCGTATCGCCATAGACATAATGAAGAGCGTAACCAAAAGTGGCATATCTGCAGGCAAGGATCCAATGGGACTTGCCGCATCAGTGCTGTATCTCTCGTGTCTCAGTACAGGCGAGAGCAAGACGCAGACCGATATTGCTGAAGCAGCTGGCGTTACAGAAGTGACCGTCAGAAACAGATACAAGAATCTAAAAAGTCATCTCGACTTGAATTAGATTCACACCACTTTTTTATTATCATTATCTACTTATTATTATTATTATTATTTTTTTATTTTACCTGTACCAATTTTGGCAGTTAACGGAAACGTAAATGCCTAAATAATAAATCCTACCCTTATTTTTGTTAGCAGTGGTGGCAGGGCGTCGGTTAATAGCAGCATCTGATGTTGATGCCATGAAGAGAAGCGCCTTACGAATGTCGCTTGTGGCCATTGTCTCAGTCTTCGTATTTGAATTTACTGCTGGCCTTTTCACAAACAGCCTCGCCCTTATAACAGATAGCACTCATGCACTGCTCGATGCTGTGGTCACTGCAATATTGATAATTGCCGTCAGGCTCGCGCTCAAGCCAAAGGATGTCGACCATACCTATGGACACGGCAAGATCGAGACCATCGGAGGATTCATCGGTGGGATCGCCCTTTTTGTGGTCGCAGTATTTTTCATACATGAGGCGGTTGTTAGGCTTGTCTCCACTGGTCCCTCTTCGCTAGTTGTTACACCAGGCACGATTGGCTTTGCAGCGGTAGCCTACACCCTGGCTGTAGACGGCTTTAGGATAAGTGTCCTTGGCAGGGCTATGAAAGCGACTGCTGCGGCCCAGATAGCGGGCTCAACTACATTGAAGGCAGACTTTTACCATGCGTTTGCAGATCTTGCTTCAACCACCGTGGCCTTTGTCGGCCTGTGGTTAGTTACCATCGGGTTTGGGCAGGGCGACTCTATTGCGGCAATCATACTTGGCTGCTTCCTTTCATACCTTAGCGTAAGGTTTGCATACCAGAACGCGATGGAGCTAACCGACGTAATATCTCCTCGCCTTGTTGGAAGAGTACAGCGGGCAGCAAATGAAACTGAAGGCGTGTTACGGTCCGATGACATCAAGATGCGTCGAGTTGGAAGTGAGATCTTTGTAGAAGCAACAATAGCACTCCCTGCGGAAATAAGCTTTGAAAGCGCTCATTACATAAGTGCGCAGGTTGAAGACAATATTGTCAAGAGCCTATCCGGCTCTGGATTGCATGTCAAACCAAGAAATATCACTGTGCACTTTGAACCTGTGGTCGGAGTCGACATGCCGCCAGAGTTAGCAATTCAAAGCGCAGCGTCCCAGGTAAGTGGAGTGAGAGGGGTACATAACATCATTATTTCAAAAATCGCCAACACCCGTTCAATGAATACTTCCCTTCACATTCAAGTCAATAGATCGGCAACACTGGCCGAGGCTCATTCAATAGCCAATGCCGTCGAAGACTCTATAAAGAAGCAGCTAACAGCTGTAGAGAATATCACTGTGCATCTTGAGCCAGTGATGCCCGATGTTGAGGGAATGGAACCGATTGCTGACAGCACAATGCACGGTTTCATAAGAAACGCCATCCTTAGCAGTGCTAGTGGTGTCAAAAAAGTTGACAGGATTGGAATATACAGAACAGCAGAAAATATCCTGAAAATTGATGTAATCTGCTCCTTTAGTAGCGAAATGACTATAGAACAGATTCATGAACGCGTTTCAGAGATTGAGAAAGAGATAAGGACGAAATATCCTGGCTCGATCGTCACAATACATGCAGAGCCAAGCTAGACTACAATTATTATTATTATTATTATTATTGCTACCCCTGTCATACTGCCACTGCTGGGACTTTTTACACGAGGGTCATCGTTATTAGCTCTTTTTCTCCCGTTGCAAATCCGGTTTTAGGCAAAGAGTAATTGGCAAAGTATATTGACTTATGTATACATCAAATAGTATTGTAGCGAGCATTTGCCATCGATAATCACAGTAACGCCGAAGCTTATAAGGCAACTGATGCCTCCACGATCATATTCCTCAAGAAAAGGGGAAAACGGTACTGTGCTCATAGTAGGCGGAAGCAGGTTCTATCATGGAGCGCCAGTGCTTGCGACTATGGCCGCGTTGCGTTCAGGCGCTGATTTGGTCTACACCGCAGTGCCCCGTTCGATAATTACTGCAGTCCGGTCGTTTTCCCCTGCGATAATTGCCCTCCCGTTGCCCGATGACAAGCTCACGAAGGGTTCGGCAAACCGACTCATTGCCATGCTGCCAAAGAATGCAGATTCTGCTTCGATAGGCATGGGGATGAGTCTAGATCCTGAGGCGCTAGTAACGCTTGTCAGAAAGCTGAAGCAAGCAGGTACAAAAATCCTACTTGATGCTTCGGCTCTTATCCCTGAGGTTTTGGAAGAGATTGCAAATACTAGCAGCATCGTCACTCCACATGTAGGAGAGTTCAAACGGCTTTTTGGAAGCCAACCAGGAACAATAAAGGAGGAAATGATATCAAATGTGCACAAATTGGCAAAGGAGCATGGAATAACAATAGCGCTGAAGGGATGGGTTAATATCATTTCTGATGGCGAACAACTTACAGCCATAGAGAGGGCAACACCTGCAATGACGGTGGGAGGCACAGGCGATGTGCTGTCTGGCCTCGCGGCTGGGCTACTCACCAAGATGAAGCCCTTCGATGCAGCTCTTGTAGCAATTTACGTTAACGGTCTTGCAGGAGATCTCGCATTTAAGCACGCAGGCCTGCACATAATTGCGACAGATTTAATTGATAATCTACCGACAGCGATGAAACAGTTCGATAAGATCAGGTACCCGTAGGGATAGTTTTTGACTAGCTATGAAATACTCGTTTCTCCGCTGTGCTTCCAATTGTCTTGCTGAAAGAGATACAATTTCAGATGCGTCTTGTTCTATAGCTCGATCAAATGTTGCAATGATCTTTTGCAGATATGTAGGCTCCAGCCTATGAGTTCATCCATGATGAATATTCTATTTGAAGAGCTCAATCCAATCCAAAATGTGGTATATAACTTTTTTAATAGAGCTAGAGCTTTTTCATTTTCATGAGCGAAAATAATGAGGAGCAAGGTGAACAACAATACATTACATTTGAAGAATTTTCCAAAGTACAACTGAAGATAGGCAAAGTCATTCAATCTGAAAGCATGCCCGGCATGAAGAAAGTCTTCAAGGCAACAATTGACCTTGGCACTGAACGGCGGGAACTTGCGGTTGGGGGAGCTCCGCACTACAAGCCAGAAGAATTTGTTGGTAGGCTAGTTGTTGTCTGCACTAATCTGGAGTCAAAAAAAATAGGCAATATAGTCTCTAGAGGTATGCTCCTGGCGGCAGATGGACCGGAGGGTAGGCCTGTGTTTTTAACAATAACTGAGAACATTCCACTTGGAGCGTCAATTCACTGAGATTAAGTATAGGATCTGAAGTTTGTTTGTTTTTCTTATACTAAGAAAACCTAAGACTTTTGACTTTGATACCTTTCAATATGTCATCAAGCTTCACTGGTTTTCTAATCTATTTATTTTTGCCAAAAATGCGCAAATGGAGGTGTAGTCTTGATCCGAATAACCCATGTTGTTTGCCGCACGAAATATCTGCTGGGCAAGGGCAGTCTGGGGAAGCGTTATGCCGTTTCCCTGTGCGGTGGTGGTAGTAAGCTCTAAATCTTTTAACATATTTTTCAGATGGAATGTCGGTGAGAAGTCGCTTTTAGCCATCTTGGGACCTTTTTTTTCTGAAAGGCCCGTCTTGAAATACGTAGAGTTCAGTATTTCGATAAACATCGAGGGATCGATGCCTGCTCTTCTGACAAGCGTAATCCCTTCCGACAGCGCGCTAGCGATAAGTGCAATATTTAGGTTGAGCGCAAGCTTGATGGTGTTTGCAGATCCATCTCTTTCGCCAACATAAAAAATTCTGCCCAACTTTTCGATAACTTGTCTGACTTTCTCAAATGCTTGCCTGTTACCCGAGACTATGGGCACAAGGTCGCCGGCCTCGGCTGCTGCAGGCCCTCCCATAACAGGGATTCCAAGCATCTCTATACCTGCGCTACGTAGACGCCGAGCACAGTGTTCTGACTGCGATGGTGAAATTGTACTTGCGTCAGCAACTACGAGATTGTGGTTGCTGGATTCTATGACTCCCTTTGTTCCAAAGAGGATGTCCTTTACTCCATCAAAATCTGTAACGATAGTTATTAGAAGGTCGCAGCTTTCAGCAAGCTCCCTTGGACTCAAGGCAATTGTAGCCTTATTTGAAAAGTGCTCCGCCTTTGAGCGAGTTCGATTATATATTGAGACCGTGTGCCCGCTGTCGATTATCCTCTTTGTAATGCCGGCGCCCATTAACCCGAGTCCTGCTATGCCTACTTTCATGCAATTGAGGTGGTGTCCACAATGGCGATAATAAAAAACTATGTGTTGGTAGTGTAACTAACCACCCCCTCCCCTACCGGTGTCATGTGCTTTATAGACAAGTTGCTGGCATAGAAAAAAACATGCGAGGACTCTGGCACAGTGGAGTTGGAGCAGTTCTTGAAGAAAAGAAAAGCAGGTCTATAATTCATCCCTTTGTAATCAAAAGCTTTAATGGCCTTACGATAAATCCCTACCAAGGGTGTAGCCACCGCTGCGCATACTGTTACGCCACATATGATTGGTCCCCTGAATTTTACGACAAGATTTACGCCAAGAGCAATGCACCAGAGGTGCTCGAAAGGGAGCTTGCGGCATGGAGTTCAGATACTGTCACACCTGTCATGGTATCTTCTGCGACTGATCCATACCAGCCAGCAGAGTTGCGCTTTCAATTGACGAGAAGATGCGTGGAGGTTCTGCAGAAATATAATGTACCCTACTATGTATTTACCAAGTCTGCACTGATTGAGCGTGACTTGCAGCTCCACCGGCAATATCGACACAATTGCTTTATAGTATGGTCTATAACCACATGCAACGAGAAGAAAAGAAGAATAATCGAGCCAGGTACCCCTCCAGCTAACAAAATATTCAAAGTAATCAACAAGTTTGCTGACTCGGGACTTTGCTGTGGTGTCAACATTGACCCAATCATACCTCTTGTAACGGACACTGAGCAAGAGCTAGATGGGCTTGTCAGAACCTGCAGGGAGGCTGGTGTCCTTCATGTCTTTGGCGCACCGCTAAGGTTGCGAACAGATATCTGGGAGAGAATGAAGCTCGTGCTGCAGCTTCTTGAAGTCTCAGATGGCACCGAACGCTATAAGGACATATATGGTTTTGAAGAACCTCTTGGCTCGAGCTACATTACAGCCCACAAGGGATATGTAAATAAAATCATCGGTAAGCTGGAAAGCATGATCAAAAGCAATGGAATGATGTGTGATTTTCCTGACTATCTGCGAGCAAGGAGCATAGATAAATCTAGTCTTGGACAGACTACGCTACAAAGTTTCCTGGTCTAACCTAACTAAAGCCCTTATGAGTGGTGAGGATCACTGCTCGCTTTTACTTTTGCATGTAGCGCGCTAAAAATAGCCTCTCGCAGTCACAGTCTTCATCAATTCTTACTTGCTTTCCACACTTTGGGCAAACTGTGAGTCGTGCTGGATTTTCACCAGTCTCCATGAATATAACAGACATATGCGTAGTCAACAATAATTTGGTTCCACAGGTTAATAAGAATTTAGTATATCTTAGAGATACTCTAATGATTCTAATTCTACTTTCGATATTTAGAACATTTTATCCATGTATTCTTGGGTAGGAGTGAATTTTTTGATATATTAAAACCATTAATAATAACGCTTTTGCTCCTGCGCCTATGACACAATATAGGAACCCAACTCCGACTGTCGATGTTATACTCGAGCGTGACTCAAATGTTCTAATGGTAAAGCGCAAGAATGATCCATTCAAAGATCATCTTAGCTTGCCAGGCGGTTTTGTAAACGAAGGAGAAACCATCGAAGACGCAATGAAGCGGGAGGCAATGGAAGAGACTTCCCTTGAAGTACATCCAATCGACATCCTCGGAGTCTATTCCGACCCGAAGCGTGATCCAAGAAAGCACATCGTGACCATAGTTTTTATTGGCATAATCGTAGGCGGCAGAATTAGGGCTGGTGACGATGCTGCCAGCCTAGAGTGGATCAAGCTACCCAATTTCGAACGGCAGCAGATCGCATTTGACCATGCGCAAATACTGCAAGACTACTATCACTGGAAGGCTGCAGGCGGAACTTTCTGGTCCACCAAGAGAAGAAATGATTAAAACACCTTCCCTCCCGGAGATCATAGTCTTGCACTTGGAGAAAGATATACGGCTGAGGATAGACCTACTAGAAGGCCAGTCAAGTTTTATTGCCAATATGGTCACAAGGGCTATTTCAGAGCACAACGAAGTCGTATTTGCCGAGTACGCCAAGCGTCTTGCAGTCAATCGTGGCAGGATCGAAGAATTGCTTTGGGTTTTGGGTGAAAACAATACTGCTGGCCAGAGCATGCTTGACATTCAGGTTACGAGCAAGAACAACGAAATTATTCTGACCGTAAGGGACATAATTGAAAAGCTAAGGAAGGGCGAACTTAGGATGGATGATCTCTCAGCGGAAACCCAGTCAATGGTGAGAAAAGCCGCACTGGAGATGAAAAACGCCAAAAGGGGTTGAGCCTTTTCCAGTTGGACCTTTCAACGAATATGCAAAAAGAATAAAGAAGATATACATTAGTGAAAGAAGATCATAGCAGGCAAAAACCGTAGTCAGAGGGAGGAAGCTAGGCCTGATCTTAATACATAGTCTTTGGCATGACGTACACTAGATTATCTAGAATATAGCCAAACTCAAAATAAGACCTAAACGGTAGTAGACCGAAGATCACCAAATAGTACTAGCTGTCGTTTATTAGATGGGATTGGAATTATAAGGGAGGATAGGGTTATCGAGATTGGCAATAAAGATACAGAGGAGTTCGGAATTCACAGATATTCTTCTTCGCAACCTCTTGCAAAAGCATAATGAGAGAACCAGAGAGGGAAATGTAGTGCATGTATCTGATATAATCCCTACCAGCTGCATACGCCGTCAATACTATGGCAGAAAGTTTCCAGATATGGCCCCACTGAATCATGAATCAGTCCATCACTTTGTCCGCGGTGAAGCCAGCGAATTTATAATAACAAAACTTGCGGGCCTTGGAGTTTCACAGGCCGAATTGAATATGGATGGAATCATTGCACACCCCGACATTCTGGGTGATAATTTGGTCGTGGAATTGAAGGATACTGTAAATGGTAAGCGTCTTGACTTTTCTGATACTACTTTTAGATCATATCTTCGCCAGCTATTGTACTATCTGACGATAACCGGTATAGAAAAGGGGATCATCTGTATAAGATACAACATCAGGGAACTGCGATGGTTGAGAAGAGACGCGGAAGGAAATGATCATTTTATCAGACCAGCAAACGCCAAGGATGTTGGCATTGAGAGTTGGCAGGTGATACTGCCAAAAGATGACATTGCGCGGGAACTGCTGAAAAATGAAATGGTGAGGAGAAAGAATCTCTTTGTCAAAGCCTTAGAAGAAAATGACGCCTCTATATTACCAAGACTTCCCGAATACGTGCGCAACTACAAATGCAAATGGTGTGAATTTTACAATAAATGCATGAATGAAGATGGAGAGACAAAAGCGGCACAAGAAATGGCCAGCGAGAAAGACCTGCTAGATATAGATGCTCTTGTAACTATAAAGAAAGATGGTTCTTGAACAATAGATATTTTGTATGGACCTGTAAAGCTCTGATTGATAATTTAACAATAGAAAGAATAGCAGAGCAAATTTTGTCTGATGATATACCAATCAAATAATATAAAAAAATAATTTGTGCACGGATAGAAATCACTCATTCATAGAATAGTTATTGCACTAGTCTATATCGATACATCGAGAAAGTTAACTCGGTTATAGCAGATTACTTGTCCTATTCTTGCTAATATCTCTAGAGTTGGAGCAAAAAATATAAAAGAAGAGGAGATCTTCGAATCATAGATTTTTTGAGATTTGTTAGCACCTTATCTAAATTAATTCAGATAGTGCCTTTACAACCTTATCTGCG
>DATDKS010000059.1:0-17223 GCA_036519825.1 Nitrososphaera sp.
CGAGTCCGAAGTTATGCAGTGATAGCCATGAAGGATCATATTTTCAGATCTTTTACTAGAAAAGAGGAACGTACCAGGAGTTCCTTCTCGTAATGCTTAGTCAATGAGTGCACAAAATTGCGAAGATACATTTAACCAAGATAACTTGGCGGGAAGAAATAGACCTGACGAATCATCATTGCTCCTGGTAACGGGCAGTTGTTGCTTTTATTCCTGTTTGTTTAGGATTTTCAACTTACTACCATTAATAAAAAAATGAGGCCTTTGTTGAGATATTAGCCTCACTATTTATAAAGGAAATTATATGCGGGTCATAGGTTGTATTTGAATGACTCTCATCTTTGGAATTTTCTGTTCTATTTCTGCCTTCTTTTTATCCACCTGGGAAGTCTTCCACTTTGCAAAACATGTGAGGTGGATTGCATTATCTTCTAATTTACCAACATATATTTCCTTAACCCCTATTGCTTTTAGTGTTTTTTTTAGAATTTTAGGTTCCAAATCCAACTCTGTTCCCATATACTTCAAGAGTAAGACTGTTTTTTCGTCAGGCATGTTGTCACCTAGATATAGAAATTATATTTCATATCGGTTATAAGTATTATATTCATTAATCTTTAATTCCTTTATAGGCTAGATAGGAAGCCTTTTACAGTTCTACACGTATTGAATCTATTCTTTGAAGGCTCTCCTAGCGGGGTCCAGATGAGCTAAAACTTTTACCCATCTTCCTCCAAATAGGCAGGGTCATCATATTACAGCTAAGCCGTCAGAAAATATATTTAATCAATTAAAACTTTGGATGGCGTTAAAGAATGTGTCACGCTGTACCGGCTTGCGTCCAATTTCCTTTATTATATGTGCAAGCTCCTGAATTGAAGTGCCTCCAGCCTTGCCTGCAGCCCTGAAAATTTCTTCAGAAAAGGCAGTTCCTACTAGATCGTTGCCACCATACGAGAGAGCAACCTGCGCAACTTTCTTGCCAAGCGCTACCCAATATACTGAAATGTTGCTGAGCACATTTGCCAAAAGCAGACGTGACACTGCTATGACACGAAGGTCGTATGTAGACGGGCTTTCTCCAGTCACCAGTCCCTTCTGTTCCAGCAGAGTATTTTCAAGGCTGAATTTGAGCGGGATAAACGTAGTAAAACCTTTCGTCTTCTTATGAAGATCCCTGATCTTTATTATATGGTCAACGATATGTTCTGGTTTTTCCACATGACCAAAGAGCATTGTGCAGTTACTTCTCAATCCCAGCTCATGTGCCTGACGAGCAGTGTCAAGCCATTCTTCACCCGAACATTTTCCGATTACTATCTGTTTTCTAGTGTCGGCGTGAAAGATTTCTGCGCCGCCGCCTGGAAGTGCATCAAGCCCTGCGCTCTTGAGGCGCGATAGGACTTCCTTGATGGAGTTTCTTGTTACGCGTGCAATGAAGAATATCTCTGCAGGCGTAAACGCCTTGATGGTGACCTTTGAAAATTCAGCCTTGATTGCTCGCATCATGTTCTCATAGTAGTCAAGTCCCAACTTTGGATGAAAGCCTCCAACGATGTGAAGTTCAGTAGCACCAAGCTGATCTACCGCTATTTTTGATCTGGCGACTATCTGCTCAGTCGACAATGTATAGGCATCATTTTCGTTGCCTTTTCTGTAAAAGGCACACAGTGGACAGCTGGCTGCACATACATTAGTGTAATTGAGATAGTACGACGCTACGAACGTTACAGTGTCGCCACAGAATTTGCTGCGAATCTTATCGGCAGCTGCTGCTAGCAGGAAAAGGTTTTCTTCATTCATCAGCTGCACTCCGTCGCTGTATGACAATAGCTCTCCGTCACCTGCTAGAGCCTTCTCTAGTGCAGGAGTTCCGCCTGAAAAAGTATTAGTCTTTAGCAAAAGGATCTTCTTCTGTTTCTCTGTATGCTTGAGCATATCATATAAATCGTTGTCAGGCTTCTCAAGTCTGAACTGAAAGAATACATAAATAACATTAAGGTCCCAAAAAGCACGTTTAGATTTGCAATTTGATCATAATAATAATAAATTGGTTTCAGATTTTCTCAGCAAATCGGATATTAGCGATATACTTGACAGCGCCCTTGCGGGCCGGCGGCTTGGCCTTAAAGACTGCGTCAGGTTGATCAAATCTGACGATGTTAATTCCATGGGACTTGTAGCAAACATGCTAAGGCGTAGTCTCTTCGGTGACACCATCACTTTCATTAATAATATCATCCTTAACTATACTAATGTCTGCATAACATATTGTAAATTCTGCGCGTTCTATCGCCCGCCGGGCCATGAGGAGTCATACACTGTGCCGATCGGGGAAATAATCAGACGTGTTGCTATGTCAAGAGAAATGTTTGGCATCACGCAGGTGCTGATACAGGGGGGCCACAACCCAGACCTAAAGCTGGAATATTACGAAGACGCCTTCAGAGCGATAAAGCAGAAACTTCCTGAGGTGGGAATAAACGGCTTGTCGCCATCTGAGGTAGATATGATTGCCAAGGTCGAGCGAAGCAGCACAAAGGAGGTTCTTGCACGGTTAAAAGATGCAGGAATGGATACCTTTGCCGGCGGCGGTGCCGAGATTCTTGAAGACAGCGTAAAGGAACAGATAAGTCCATTCAAGATAAAGAGCCATGAGTGGCTGAGAATAATGGAAGAGGCACACCACGTGGGCTTGAAGTCAGTAGCGACGATGATGTATGGAACAGTTGAAACAGAAGAGGATCGCGCAAGGCACATCATAAAAATAGCCCAGTTGCAGGAGAAGACTGGTGGCTTTATGGTCTTTATCCCATGGAGCTTTGAGCCCAATAAGACCCAGATGCAGTCCGAAGGCAGAATAAGGTACCCTTCAGGTGGGATATCGCTCCTGAAAATGATCGCAATTGCAAGGATAATGTATTACGGTCTTATTAATCACTTGCAGTCATCGTGGCTTACAAACGGTATCGGTATGGCACAGCTTGCACTCAATTATGGTGCCGACGACTTTGGAGGCACACTTACTGGCGAAGAGGTAGTGAGTGCGACTGGCTCGAGGTCAACAGAATTGACATCTGACAGGATAATTGCCGCTATAAAGCGAGCTGGCTTTAGGGCGGCCGAGCGCGATAATTTCTACAAGATCATAAAGTACCATTGAAATACTTGTCCCACTTGTTGTTTACAAGGACTTTTGTTTTTTCGTCAACTACTGCAAGCTGCTGAATTTCACGCATGTAGCCTTCATCTCGCCATTTCGTGGTGGCATCGATCCCCAACTTTGAGCCAAGGTTAACAAGGGGCGAGGCGGGGTCAAGCGTATCTGTTGGGGCATTATTGATAATGATAGTGTCACGAGCAGGATCCGCTTGTGTGGTTAATGCCCATATCACCTCGTTTATGTCATGGACGTTGATCTCGCTATCGACTACTATGAACATTTTAGTCAGCGATAGCTGCCCCATACCCCAAAGTCCCATCATGACTTTCTTAGCTTGGCCTGGATAGTGTTTCTTTATTGAAATTATCGCAAGCCCTTGGAACCAACCAGAAGCAGGCATAGAAAAGTCGACAACTTCAGGCTGGAACATCTGAATGAGGGGCAGAAACGAACGCTCGATGACCTTGCCAATATAAGCATCCTCCAGTATCGGCTTGCCTACCACTGTCGTGAGGTAGACTGGCCGATTCCGCCTCATTATTCCTGTCAGCGTGAACGTTGGAAATGGCTCTGCTGGTGTATAATACCCTGTATGGTCACCAAACGGCCCTTCCATTCTGATGTCGTTTGGATCGATATACCCTTCAAGCACAATCTCGGCATTGGCTGGCACTTCGAGGTCATCATCCATTGTCTTGCATTTTACCAGTTTGATGCCTTTTTTTCTAATGATACCGGAAAACAGATATTTATCCATTCCTTCTGGCACAGGTGCAACAGCACTAAAGACGGTCGCGGGGTCTGCACCGATCACTATGGCAACCTCGATCTTCTTTTTCTTTTGTTCTTTGATCATCTTATAGTGTTGTGCACCTCGTTTGTGCGTCTGCCAATGCATGATTGCATGCTTGTCATCGATGATCTGAATGCGGTAAACTCCCAAGTTCCGGATGTCAGTTTCAGGATGCTTGGTTACAGTCATGCCAAAAGTGATAAAGTGCCCAGCGTCGCCTGGAAAAGACTTGAGGACAGGCATAGAATTAAGTGATACTTTGTTGCTGTCTGTTTCCACAACTTCGGTTACTGGTCCGTGGTCTACGTACTTGGGGCCATACTCGCTTATCTCTGACAGCTTGGGCAGCATCTTTATTTTGTTGAGCATGCCTGTGGGCATTTTCATTTTTGTAAGCTCTGTAATGCGCCTTCCAATTTCAGAAAAGTCATCGGTTTCAAGCGCTATTTCTAGCCGCTTCATGCTGCCAAAGGCGTTGCCAAGCACCTGCATGCTTGAGCCCTCGACATTTTCAAAGAGCACCGCTGGCTGGTCTCCGGCATACATCAGCCGTCGCATAATTTCTGCAATCTCCAAGTTTGGGCTGGCCTTTGTTTTGACTCGCCTAAGCTGGTCTGTCTGTTCTAGAGCTTCGACATACTCACCTAGGCTTTCAAAGGGCAATGCCACAGCTATTCCGGCTATGAAAAATATACCTTTGCATTGTTTCATAATCAGTAAATAGTTATTGATGCCACCAGAGCCATGTCCGATCAAGAAAGAGGTTATGAGGAAGGCGCTCCAGGAACAGAAACTAAGAGAAAGGACGATCCATTAAAAGAATACCGCGAAAAAGAACCCATGACTCCTGCTAAGATAAAGGAGCACGAGCCAACAGCCGTCAAGCGTGAAATGGATGAAAAGATTACAGAACCGGGCCAGACAGGGACAAGCCCCGAAGAGGCGGGGGAGATAGCAAGAAGGAAGGGAATGGCAAAAGGAACAGCTGGTGCGGCTGAAACAGGCGACCAATACGAACAGGGTGCTGCAGGATCAAATAAGTAAACCTATTTTTTTTTCTTTTTGTTCGTTAAGTATCAGAGTATGAAAAAGTGATTTCGGAGAAATACCAGAGTAGGCAATAGTATTAGCAAAAGATCAAAAACCACTGAAATATTGATTTTGGGTGACAAAGAGGTCGAAAGTAGACATAAATATGAATGCAAGCAGTTAAAATTGATGGGCAAAGACAAAGGCGACGATTTTTGTCCAGATTTTAACTATAGGTGATAGTCAAATATGATGTTTTTATTAATTTAGCATGCAAGAACTCAACCTTGTCCGGCACAAGAATGGCAAGGATAAAGATATTGGCAAGACGCTAGCGTCTGACAGGTTTCCAAACACTATGGATAGCTTTTGGTTTTCGATCAATCCCGACATCATTATAAGTCCTTTTGACTTTGTCACAGTCGGTCATATTTTCAACACAAGAACTATCGGTATGGTAAAGGAGCTTCAGGCTTTGGAAGATGTTGGAACGGCAGCAAGGGTCGCTATAATGGCAAATACGGGCATAGAAAACCACTCAACAAAGAGCATAGTTATAGGGATGCCTGTCGGAGCAGCCAAACCTGTCAGGTTTGCCAATCAAAAGGAGGTGATAATTGCCCTTGGAATACCAGAGATGCAAAATCCTATTCCTGCTGGAATAATAGAAATCACAAATGGCCTCCAAGTGCCGATATCACTCGACATTTCATACTTGCTAGGACCCGACACCGCACATGTAAATGCAGCCGGCATTTCCGGGAACTTAAAAACGTCGTATCTGTTTTTTCTACTCCAATCCGCTTATCAGAGACTTGTAAGAGATAGGCAGGACGACGTGGCGATAATAATTTTTAACACAAAGGAAGAGAATCTGCTTCACATCGACGAAAAAAAGAAGATCAACAAAAAGACAAAGAAGCTATTCGACCTACTTGACCTTGATATCCAGCCATTTGAAAATGTCACATACTTTTTGCCCAGGGGAAAAGATGGTATGGCTAACTCTGTTGCTGTGCCGAGCAACTCGAAGACATATTCCTTCGGGCTAGAGGACGTATACGACAGACTGGACTTGCTGTTTGGAACTAACGAGGATAGCTATAACGTTTCATCGATACTGAACTACATCTATGAGGCGTGGCCGTTGCTTACAGGTAGCAAGCGGGTAAGTACGTGGAGCGATCTGCTTGGTTTCAGAGGCTATCCTCATGAAGTGGTGGCACACAAATCCACACTTCTTCGCTTCCTTGGTCATGTCCAGAGGTTTCGCAAATCTCCTATGTTTATAGACCACAAGGTAACGAGTACGTACCTTGGCAAAGAGATCAAAAAAATCAGAAGAGGTGACGTTTTTGTCATTGACATATCAATGATACCCACTCTAGAGGAACAGGGGTTTGTAGTAGGAGATGTAATGAAGAGCATCGACGAGCTGTACTCTTCAAGGCAGAGCGGCAAAAGGCCCAAGTACATTCTAATTTTTGTTGACGAGATCAACAGATTCATCCCACGGTCTGGACGGAATATATCGGCTGTAGCCGAACAGGTAATGAGGACGGTAGTCGCAGGCAGATCACGAGGCACAATCCTATTCTCTGCCCAGCAGTTCAAAAGCACTGTGGATCCAGCATTTCATGAAGGCATGGGCATGCACATAATTGCCAAACTGGGAATGTCTGAACTGTCGACTCCACCCTATTCAATGATAGACGAAAGCACAAAGGCAAACATAGTCAGACTCAATAAAGGTGAGCTTGTAATGGTACATCCAGCCTTTCGACAGCCTATCAAGATCGTATTTCCAAATGCACCATTCAAGACAGGCTAGGCGTCCTTCAGGAACTTGTCGGTGTTCTTGCGGACAAGCGGTATTATCTTTTCCATTATTATCTCATGCACACCCTGCCCTGTCTCTCGGTCAAATGATAGGAGAAGCACATAATAGAGGCGACTGTTCTCGTCAGCGATGGGAATTGTTGCCCTGACGAGCTTGGCGTAGTTTGACATGGCATAATTGATCTTGCCAAGTAGGTACTCCCATCTAAGTCGTGTATATTGGCGGGTGGCGGCTGTGATTGCATATTGTGCCCGCTCCTCCGGATTGAGTAGTGGTTTGAGGCCTTTCCGTTCTGCTATTGCCACGAGGTGGCCGTCTCCATCAGCAATGCCGGCAAACCTGATCGACTTGTTAATAGTAATCACCTTGTCGCAAAATTCCTGGAAGAATGGCTTCATCCTTATTCATCTCCAAAAGATGAGTATATTTGATTTTCGTACAGACGTAAGCAAATACTTAAATGGGCTGCACTGAGCATTCTGTCTGCTTTGTCTGCTCAAGAACTTGCATTGTTAGAGGATCGCAGGAACTCGCTGTTGAACAGGCGTGAAGTAAAGGTGCTTTTCAGAGGAGCAGCCGGCAAAATCAATAGAAATGAGGCTGCCGAGAAAATAGCCAACCAGCTCAATGTCAACAAAAAGCAGGTTATCCCGATAAACCTTGGATGTCAGACTGGCATGATCGATGTTCACGCTTTATTATATGTCTATGACGATGAAAATGAGGCTGCAAGGCAGTTACCACGTTACAGGCTGCTGAGGACACTCTCGAGGGAGGAAAGGAAGAAGATACTTGATGAAGAAAAGGCGGCCAAGCTTAAAGCCAAACAGGAAGCTGCTACTTCAAAGAGTGGTGCTGCTAGAGGTGGCAAGAGGTAATGGCGGACAAAAAGGCTCCAGGCAAAGGCGAGGTCGCCATATACAAGTTTTACAATGTACAAGGTGATAAGGTAACAAGGAACAAGCGAGATTGCCCCCGCTGCGGCAAGGGAACTTTCATGGCAGACCATAAGAACAGGTTTACATGTGGCAAGTGCGGCTTTACCGAGTTCACTCACACTGAAAGTGCCAAGAAAGCGAAAAGGTAAAAAAGCTAGCCCACAATAGCCTTTATTTCTTTTTTGATCGTACGCACTATTGAGGGTACACGCACAGGATAAAAGGATTCTATATACTGCTTGCTATTGACAAGACGCGAGATATTACTCGGGTCTCCAACGCTCACATATCCTTCAACAAATTCCTTTGTTATTGTAGCTGCCATCTCGCTATTGCGAGTGTTCTTCAAGCCCGAGCTAATGAACTGCGCTATATCCCATGCTGGATCGCCGGCCTGAAAGATGAACTGCTCGACATTGGTAAAGTAGAGATCCTTTTCGCTGACAATGATGTTTTTGGGTTTAACGTTGCCAAGGGTTGCGCCGGTGCTATGGATCTTTGCAATCTCTGCTCCAGCTTCATAAATTAAACTGACACGATCTTTGCCACCCAAGCAATCTCTTATCACATCTGCTAGTGTTATACCTTCGACAAATCGTGTCACTAGCAGTCTCTTATCGAGAATTACCGCCTCAATCATAGGCGTGCGGAGGCCAAGGGTACGTAAATATCGGATTGCCTTGTATTCCGAGCCGAGTCTAAAGAGAGGGTCCGTCCTGAACCTCTTTAACGGAGTACTCAACGAACCCACTGTTGTCCACCTGAGTGTTTTTGATTTTGCAAGCTCTTTGACTGCGATTTTGTATTCGTCGGAGTCGTGCTTTATCAGATACATTGTGGTTCTACTGTTCTTGTTTCCAATCCGCATCTTTTTTGAAATAGAGTAACATCCAAGATCTCCGGCTAGATCATTAAGCCAATTTCTACCATCGACTATTAGTCTGCCTTCAGGCAGTCTCCAGTATGCCTTCCTTGGGAATAACATAAAATCAGGCGGCTTCACGATCAGCCTTACGCGACGCCGGATTTTGGATTCAGCTTCATTGACAGCAAAGTGCATGATTTTTCTTCCTGCGTAGGTGTGCACAAAATATGAGCTGAACTCCCGAAGCCTTTTCGTAAGCTTTAGACGGGTTTGTCCTTTTTCTAGAAATATACGCTTGTCTGATATCTGTAAAAGACCATCCTGCCTTGTGGCAAAAATTTCGTCATCCTCTGCAATAATATCCGCCACTGCCTTATGGTAGCCCTCAAGTGCAAACTCTATGTTGCGCTTGGAAGTGGTGTATGTCTTGTAGTAGCTGTATGCTGCGCTTGCATAGAGGGACATCCTGCGCCTTATCTTTGAAAATGCTATAAAGTCTAGTGGAAAGATTATTTCTGTGCCGAGCAAGCCGGTCGATTCTAAGATATCGCCTACTTCCTCCAAGATAACCCGCCGCTTGTAAGTCTGCTCAATCATCGCAAGAAACTCGGCATTTACAATTGGTTCGTAAACATGGAGCAGACGACCTACCACAAATTCTCCAAGGAAAGCCCTCTGGGCATCACGCAATAGTGCCTCACGGTCAACTGCAAGCGCAGATACTTTTGTATTGGATTCACGAAAATAAGTATATTTTACCACATAGGGGTAATTCTCGAGGACGATAAGGACATCTATATCGCTGTCAGGTCGATTGTAGCCGGCGACCCTTGAGCCGTATATACATGTAGCAATAATTTTACGACCCTTTGCAACTTTGCTAATACATTTCTTAATAACTTCGAGTTCTTGCGGGGAAATGCTAGACATACCTATTTTTTTTCTTTTTGAGCTTTATGTTTTCAAATTCAGTAATTTTGTCTTTGACGCCCTGCTCAACCTTCAAGCATGCCATAGCCTCTATGGGGATTTTTATAATATTGGCATCCAATGATACCTTTGAAGTTGGGAGGCCTTTTTTTATCCACGTTTCCATGATCTTCTCTTCCAGCTTGAGATCTCTAAAGCCTTCGGGGAATCGGGTGGTGATGTGTCTTATTAGAGTGGGGTCGGATTTGAAGACCACCCGCTCTTCAATGAGCCTACTTGCGTCAGCATAAGTTCCTTCAAAAAGTGTACCAGATACTTCATCAGATATTACTTCCATCTTAACGATTCTGTTTACCAGCTCCAAGTAGTGCATAAACTCATGCGCCAAAACCGCGTGTATCGTGCCTTTGAAGCCGTAGGAAATGAGAGGCGCGGTTATCTGCACAACTACATGTAGCTGCTTGTGAGCATCTACCACAGGTATCGTCCTTGCAAATAGTATCCCCATCTCAGTAAACTCGACGGTAGAAGTTGAGATCACAAGGCTTGGCTCGGCATAATAAAAAGGATAGTTCAAACCAGATGCTTCCTCGACACGCTTAATGCCCTCTATGACCAGTGGAAATCTTTTCGTTACGAGGTCGAAAACTTTTTGCGGGATCTGGCCAAGCCTATAGGCATTGTGAACCTTGTAGAGCGGGTCAAAGGAGTTCATCTATGACTGATGTCAAATTGAGCCGCCGAAAGAAAAACATTACTGAAGTTGGACATCCAGTATGTCAAATGTAATGCATTCGCATTTCGTTCCAAGAATTTCTGAAATGTTAGGCTTCATATATTCTTCGCCGCCTACAAGTTGTTTGATCATCAGCCCGCCATCCGCGACAATCGTAAGGCTAAACTGATTGCTGTCGAGCTGCCCAACTCGTAGGGAATGGATGCTTTTTGTGCCCATTTTTGACCTGTTCTCAAAGCTCACTTTAGATCCAGATAGAGAATTGAGCTTTTTAAGAATTATTTTTGTCAGGACATTTTCACATTTTATGTGGATTCTGGTCTTGACTGTAAAGCGTGGTTGGATTACCGGTTTATCATTAATCACGCTCAACGTTGCTGTGATCCCATTGCCTTCAATTCTCTTTCTCTTAACCTTCCTCTTCTTTGGATTAATGACACGTACGTAAAATGGCCTGCCGCCTCCAAGAACAAGGCTGCTCTGATCTTCGCTTCCGATCCATGTGAATTTTGGTGTCTGACCCTTAGTAATCCGTATCAGCTCCTTTGTAATGATGCCTTCTATGCTCTCGTATCCTGACAAGCCTGAATAATTGCAGGACTTGCAGCCCTTACCTCCGCAACTGGTGCACTTGTCCTGTTTTTGAGTCAGTCCCCTCGACTTTTTGATATATACTCCGGCAAATGCAACAGGTCTGGATGTAACTGCTATGTCTACATTGTTCTCCTTATCCACGGTGAGAGTGATAGTGATATCCGGCTTCCCATATTCCACCTTTTTTCCTGCCAGCTGGGCAAGCCGGATGCCAAGCTGCCTAGTCAGATAGTACTTGATACTCTCTTTTCCCTTTATTTTCAGCCGAGCCCTCATTGCGTCTTCCCGCTCATATATCTGAGTCGATAGCGTGGCGCCAATAAGAAAGGTGTCAAAGTCAAAACCCTTGATTGCAGCTAATATTTTGTTTGCTATAACACCAAGGCTGTCCATCAGTCCTTTGCAGATGTAGCAGGGCCTAGTGGGCTTGCCTGTACTGAGATGCCTTTCAAGACAGTGCTTGCAAAGTCTGTATTGCTTTAGCAGTGCTACCTTGCGCATTAGCCAAGACCAAATTTTCTAAAGAATCCTCCCATTCCTCTACCCTTGTTTTGCTTCATGAAACTCTTAGAGGTGTTGTATTGTTTGATCATCTCCTTGATTTCTCCTTCAAACAGGCCGGAACCTCTTGCTATCCGTTTTCTCCTAGACTCATTGATAATGTCCGGGTCTTTCCTTTCTTGCTTTGTCATTGACTGGATGATAAAGCGCCACTTTTCCATCCTCGTTTCCATTTCGTCTAGCTTGTCTTCCTTAACCATGCCTGAAATTCCCAAATTTTCTATGATGTTCCTGAAGCCCATTTTGCTTGCTGATTCCATCTGAGCATAAAAGTCCTCAATAGTCATCTTGCCGCTCATCAGTCGCTTTACCTGGTTCTCGTTAGCCTGAAGCTCCAAGCCCCTAGCCATCTCTAGCAATGCTTTAATATCTCCCATGCCAAGCAGCCTTCCTACAAATCGGGTCGGCGAGAACTGCTGAAGGTCATCTATGCGCTCGCCAGTGCCAATGAACATCACCTTTGCACCCGTGGCAGCCGATGCTGCAAGAGCACCTCCCCCTTTGGCGGTACCGTCAAGTTTCGTAATGACGATGCCTCCAACAGAAGCAGCCTTATGGAACGCCTCTGCCTGTTTGAACGCCCCCTGGCCAATAGTTGAATCAATAACCAGCAAGACCAAGTCCGGCGTCGCTGCTTTGTACATTTCACTCATTTCTTGTAGAAGACCCTCTTCTTCTTTGTGCCTCCCGGCGGTATCAATAATTACAACGTCAAGATTCTGATCCTTGAAATAAGCAAGGCCATTTCTAGCTATTGCTACGGCGTTATTATTCTGTTCCTCGCCAAAGACTTCGACATTTATTTTGCTGCAGTTCATCTTCAATTGCGTCAGTGCGCCAGGACGCCAAGTGTCTGCGCCAACGACTCCCACCCTGTAGCCATGCTTTGTGAGCCACCTTGCTAGCTTGGCTGTTACAGTAGTCTTGCCACTTCCTTGGATACCGAGCATAAGGACTATATTTTGCTTGCCAGCCTTGAAGAACGACATTGCTAGAGAAGGGTCATCTTCCTGCACCTTGTCAATCGTCTTAATGACATCACCCGAATAGCCCAGTAGTCTGGCAAGCTCACCATACAATATTGTAACAATGTGATCCTTCCTAGAAAGCCCCTTTGGAGGCTGCTCGCCTAGTGCCCTTTGTTTGAGGTTCTGAGTAATAGATATCACAAGTCTCACGTTGACATCTGACTGAAGCAGCGAGCGCTGGACATCCTTGCAGATTGAATCAATCAGTTCCTCGTTGATGTCAGATGCTCCTACTATTTTCTTCAGAGCTCCGCGAAGGCCTTCGCGTAGGTTATCAAACATGTATTATTTCTTTTCTATTAATGCCGCATCCCGTATTTCAAATATTCCCCTCTGGCCGTCCCAGTAGGTGTTAGCCGAATTGATTTGAAGCTTTTTCTGATAAAGTGGGCAGTCGATGACAAGTGTTTCAGCTTCACCACCCTCAAAGGTGAGGTTAAAGCAGTACTTTTTGCTTATAGACACCAGCTTGGCAATCGTTTCCTTGTCAAGCTCCCTGCCAAGCCAGTCCTTGTCTAGTCCCATTGTTGATACTCCCACGATTATGATGTGAAAGCCACGATTAATAAGATCGGTCATATATCTTTCTGGCTCAGAGTTCCAAAGTGGCGCGACTGCTGCAATTCTCTGACGCACACATACTTGCTCAAATGCCTGCCTTTGGTAGTTGCTTGAAATACCACCATGAACTATGCCATCAATCCCATAACTCGACTTGACCTGCGCTATTGCTTCTTCAAGTGCCTTCATCTCATCCTCTTTCGAACCGCCGCTAACCGGAAATCCCATTAGAGGAATCTGCATAGCATCTGCAAGATATTCCGTGAGCCAGCTGTTTGGATAATGGAAGAGTGCGCTGTCGTCTGCCATAGGACGCATCGTGATAAAGCACACAACGCGATGACCCATTTCATATGCACAGGATATCGCAAACGTGCTGTCCTTACCACCAGAATAAAGCGCTGCTAGATTCACACAAACATACATAGGGTAACTTAATTTTAACCTCATGTTTGTGAGGTAGACAGCTGATCGTCTATGCATTAGGACCAGAAGACTAAGTCAGATTTATCCTTGAGCGCGCAAGGTACTGGTTGTTGCATGTGTTGCATGTGTATACGACTGATGCAAGATTAAAGCGGCAAGAAGAAATCTTGTAATAAGAATGAGGATGCCTCAGGATCTCATAATCTTCATCATATTTGATGATGCAACATCGTCGTCCTCATCAGACGGCTCTTCCTATTCCTCATCAGCATCCATGCAGCAATTAGATGCTCTATTGTATGAACTTTAGCTTCTAACCTTTAATCCTCACTATCTTGATCCTGTCAAGCACCTTCCAGTACTCGACATCCCTTCCCTGCACGTCACCCTGCGCTATTCGGTCCTTTATGTCCTCTTCTACCGCAGTTGTTTCAAAGGTTTCAAAGGTTTCAAGATCCATTATCTGGAGCGTGTCGCCCAGTTTTGAAATTATCTGGCCGTTACGTTTGTCTATCAGAGGCACGTCGATTTTCGTTGACACTGGACCCACGAATGGATGAGGTTTGCTATCAAATACTCCCACCGCTGTGATTCTTGCTTTTGCAGACCCGTGCTTTCCCGGCTTGCTGTGGTCATATGAAACTATCCTGCATGGCTCTCCGTCGATGATAATATACGAACCAACTTTGAGTGCGCCAAGATCCATTGGCTTGCTCATAAATCTGAATCAAAGCCTAGAGAAAAAGATACATATTTAACATTTTACTTTAATTTTTCAAGAATAGAAAAGCTGACTAAGTTATTGAGCGATATACCCATACGTGCAACATCGCGCCTTGTGCGCTCACAGTATTTTTGATCTGTTTGGTGTGTTTTCTCGCCTTCAAGTTCAAGAATTAGGAGGTTCTTTGAGTAAGGAAAAATGAATTTTGGCTGCTCTGATGCCAAGAGCTTCATTTGGGCAAGGCTAGCCTTCTTGACCCTTTCTCTTCGTGCAATGGCGTTTGCAAGCTCACTTATCGCTGCATCTCCATTTGTGTATTTAGTGAAGTAAAGCGAGACATAGTTAAGTTTGTCACCACTTCGCTCAAAGAGCTGGCTAGAAAAGCTGAACATAAGTGACAACCTGTCCATTTTGTGGTTTTTGATATCATCCAGTACTCCAATTACTTCTGTGAAGGATGCAAGAATGTAGTGATTGGCCTTGTTGGGGAAGTAAGGTGTACTTTCGTCAGAGAACGTCGCAGTACCAAAGTAGATGTCGACAATCTTGACGCTCTTTTTCCAATTTTCGAGTAGAAGGTCTGATTGTTTGTCGTGAGGAATGCAAAAATAGCCTCGCACCTCCATGCCGCCTGTGCCAGCCAATCCTAGACACAAGTAATGCAACTACTATTTATCTATGGGGGTTAATTTTGGCCCTGATAATGCGACTCTCTCAGTCACATACCCAAAAAGAAACAAGAACAAGCTAGCAGGCTCTGCGCTTGTATGCAGTGCGGCGGGGACTAGACATAAACACCCACGCCTAGAAAAGGGTTTTTGCTGTCCCATGTATACCTACAATAATTTAGTTATTTCGTTAGCCTGAGCTAAACCCATTAGTCTCCCATCGAGCGATCCTGTTCTTAGTACTTATGGTCGCATTGACACACAGGACATCCTCGCAGCTCTCATGCTTCTCACGTGCATATGGGGACATGTAGACCTCATGCTTGTTCCCTCGGGGGTCGTAGTGAGTCAATCATGTCCTAAGTCAAATGTTCTTCGAGATGACACTATAAAATTTGATGCAGTAGCATGATATTAATTAAAGGCGGTAGTTGGTGGAGAAGGGGTATCTGCCAAAACTTCTATACACCACCTTAGCAACCCATTACAAAAGACGCAACAGAATCCATTGAAGTATCCTTATGTCTTCTTGATTATTTCCAGACGGAAGGAAGAAAAGAAGTACAAAAAAAGAGGTAGGCAACCAATAATAAACCTCTAACCGCCTGCTCCATCATTCTTGTTACTATTCCAGCAGCGGTGCTGTTATTGTAGTTGTTTGTCGTTCTTCTTATCCTTGTTCAGCATGTGCCGTTGTATTGGTGTCAGAAGTAGTAGTAGCATTTGTCGTTGTTGTGGGGGGTTTATCAGGTATTCGCCCTGAATAGTAGATGGAGCAGCAATGCCCGTCGAATTGTTGTTGTTGCTAATACCGTTTTCCCATCTCCACAGTGTTACATAGCTCGCACCACTTGACTTCATGTCGTCAATTCCTGCTGCTATCATACCGTTTAATGGTGCAAGCATATTATTCGAGTTAGTCTGGAACACTGCTGTTACAATGCCCTTGCCTCTACCGCTACCACCTTCAGGAGCTGCAGGGTTGAACTGTACAATTTCATACAATGTGGCAGTTGCAGTCTCACCAGTTTCTGTCCTGATGGTCTCCTTTCCATGACCAGATGATGTGGCAAATGAGATGATAGCTGTACCGTTGCTGCTGTAGTGATGTTACTAGCTGTTGTTGTGGCTCCTACCGGAGAGGCACTCATACTTGATGATGCAAAAATTATTGCAAGCGTGAAGATAGTCGCCGCGGTTTGCCGCTGATGCTATGAGATGGTTGTTTTTATTGTTCTTGTTGAGATAGTGCTCTTCCTTGAAGTCGAATACAATAGATAAAAAGACTTCTCCCATTTGTTCAGGTGGAGAATAAGATACTCAGAAGTTACTTGAAATCACAGAAAGCACCTCATTTCCTGATACATATTTGTGAGTAAGAGAGCAAACAAAGGTTTGACTTGCTGAACCAATTGAGCTCAAAAGGAAGGGAATAGGCCAAGGTTACCTGGATGATCCTAACCACCCAACCCTTCTGAAATATAATGTCATAAGTAGGGCAGAAATCGATGAAACTACCAAAACAAATATCAAAGAAGTGTAAGATCCCAGCAGAGTCCAGGACCCCGTTGCGAATCCGCCAGGAAGATTGATGTTCATGCCGTAAAATGTGCCAATGACTGTAGCTGGGATCGATAGCGTGAACACTATTGTTAGCACACCCAATATTTTGTTGGTTTTTTCTTGGCTGAGCATATAGTCCGTGTCCTTGTAGATCTCCACTGTTTCTTTTGCCTCTTCCAGAGCTTCGTACACCTTTTCAATGTGATCTTGCACGTCTTTAAAATATGGAGCAAGATCTTCTCCCGAAAATCGTTGGACATCCTTTGACAGATCAGCTACTGTCCTACGAAGCGGGATCACCATCCTTCTCAAGGTTGTTATCTCTCTTCTAAGAAGAGAAATCTGGCGGGGGATCGATATTTGCTCGTCAAATACGCTGTCCTCAATATCGTCTATGTTGCCCACAACCTTCATCAGGATATGGAGAAGGTCATCTACCAGTGTATCGATTATCTTATGAAGCAGGTAGCCTGACGATCTACCCATCATTGCCTGCTTTTGCTTTTCATCGCCCTTGCACATGTTGAACAGCTCTTGAAGCGCCTTCAAGTCTCCTTGGTGCATTGTCACGAGATAATCGGAGCCCATAAAGATCGATAGTTGACTAAAGAGGAAGCCTTTTTCCTTGTCGGGTGTAGGAAAATGCAAAATAGCAAAGATGTGACTTTCATACCGGTCTATCTTAGGGATCTGGATCTTGGAGAGACAATCTTCAAGGTTGAGCTTGTGAAACGGGTATTTCTGCCCAAGAGCATTAATGTCTGCAAATGTTGGTTTTTGTATATTTATCCATAGCACCCCGTT
>DATDKS010000060.1:0-46869 GCA_036519825.1 Nitrososphaera sp.
CTTTAGAATGCTGAGCCTCAATCCTCTCTTGACCGCCGCCGCTCTCAGCAGACTTTTTCATTGAAGCCAGCCGCTTGATTTTCTCTTCATGCATAGAGATGTAATGTAAGCGAATAAGTCGTCATATAAATTCATTACAGAGGGAGTTACTCTCTGAGACCAGATCGCCCCCCTTGAGCCCGGCGAAAGACGTTCATGCCAAGATTATAGTTTTCAAAGAGCGATTGCAGTGTTTCAACTTCTGTAGAAAGCATTGCAATTTCGCCTGCTTTTTGCTCAGGGTTCTTCATAAGCTCGTCAAGTGTCTCCTTCTTTTCCGCTAAGAGCTTGCCTACATTCTGCTCATATTCGCTTGACACATGGCCTGCTGCCTGCTATTCAAATTTTAACCTTTAGTTCGTTAAACTACATAAATAATAGTTACCTATGATCGAAATTTCGGATGACTGACATCTTATGAGTGGCCGCTGCTAAATAACAACCTTTGAAACATAATCCATGATGGTTCTGATCTCGTCTGATAGATAATGGCTTATGACTCGGGTATCACTGAAAAATTTATAGTACTTTTGACAGTCAATCAGTCAGGCATTATTATTGACTATCTACCAATATATTATCTCATACAATATGGGAGATGAAGCTGGCCTGATATACGGATAGAGAAATAGAAAAAGAAGGGGAAAAGAAAAAAGTGTCTGTGTTTCCAGCATGGTGTCCCGCTGATACTCTTCTTCTCATTCTCCCGAGGTAGTTGTAGTAGCATTACCCCGTAGTGGTTGTTACAGTTCCATAGTACCAAGCATTATTACAGGACCAAACGTCTGTCCTGCATCAGTTGATGCTCTTAGTATAGATCCACTTGATCCAATGATTGGACTGGTTTCCCACCATGATACGTATGCATTATTTCCTGCTGATAATAATAATAATAATACTACTATGCATTTTGTGACTCTGTATCGGTAGAATTGCTTAGGTTAATTTTGTCACCAAAAGTAGCACCACCATCATTAGAAGCTCTAAACATTACTTCTCAATTTTCTGATTTGTTAGTCCACCACACAACATAGACATTATTCCCATCTTGAGATACTGCCATGGGAGCTTTGGTTCTGGTCTTGAAACGTCGTCGTTACTTGTGAATCCTTGTGCTCCTGCCGATTGTGGTGCTAAAGGTGCAATAATGGCAGTGAGAACACCCAGCATAAAGACGAGGATTATAGCCAAAATGACAACAACTGTTGCTGCTATAAGATATTGTCATGTTTGAGTGTTCCAAAAACAAAAGCAAGGGAGATAGAGGTTTTGGAAAGAGAATGAGAGAAACAAAGAGAGAAGATTGACTTGAGTATCTGTCATCTCCTTGAATAGAAAAGATGGAAAGAGGAAGAAGTTGATTTTGATATCATTCGTCTGCTATTGTTACCATGGTTTGTGTTTCAGTAGGGGCGGTACTTGTCTGGTTTCCTATAGTGGCGATGCCATCACGCCCATTCTCAAATGGAAGCGTCCTACCCTTCCATTCCCACATTCTAATGGCGGTTCCCTCCGGAGAGATTCCAACTTGATATACTGTAGCATGTTATCAAGGAATGATAGCTGCCCAGTAGAGTTTGTACTAAAAATATAACACCAGTGCATTTCCTGTGCCATCAATACGTCTTACTCCAGTAAGGTCAACAAAAGTAGCAGTTGCGTTTTCTTGTTCTGAAGGAGAGATGTAGTATGCATGTTTCTTGCTGAAAGGATAATGTTTGATCTATTCAATCTGCGATTCGAAAGAAAAAGCAGCATAAGAAAAATTGATTTAATCAGATGAAAGAATGAAAATGCAAGAGATCACCTGATTGTAAATGAACATTTAAAATTCCAAATTAAACACTTAAAAATGCTCTTAGAGATGAGAATGGTTGAAATGACTTTTGAAGACAAAGATGTCTGTTTACAACTAATCATGAGTAATTGTGTGAGCTTTTACCATTCCTACTTCCTAGCTTATCTGTCTTCTCTCACAGAAAGAGGCTGGCTGGCTTTTCTTCTTCTCCAATGAACTTAGCATACCCCCTACTCATTTTATACTCATAGTTTATGATCTCATAGCACCTCTCACACATGGGCTTGGACCTGGCAGCGATTAAGGAGGCTTTCTTTTTGCATATCCTGCAACGTAGCCTCAGGAATGCTTGGAATGGTCGGGGTATCGTCTTTGAGTCTAGGGATATAGTTGTGATGTCCTTAGTCACTACAAGTCTCATTCCCCTAATACTGCTGCTGACAACGTAATTTTTACCCTCATACCAATCTATGACTTATAGTAGCATCCTGTTTTACATAAAAAGTGCTAATAGCAGTAGCATAAAAATAAGACATGCACCATACAAGTAATAACCGGTGGTGATTTGACATTTGTAAATTTTTAGCTAATGTTATAAGAATTACAGATAATGGTGGTGAATTTCTGTTTATACACCGATCGCCTCGGCTACGGTTATTTAAGCAAAATTTGTATATGTCCTTTACTAATCAATCACTCCCTGTAAGAGCTCTTTTTGAGCTAGACCAACGCTTGCAATCATCATTGCGGTGTAGAAAATCATCGTGTTTTATTCTGCTATTCTTTGTCCTTATGAGACTTGATCAAGTGTATGAAAGATCTATATCATTCAAATTCTAACCTTTAGTATGGTTAACCCACGCAAATAAATATGGTAGGTAATTTCATGTCTGAAAGCATAAGACTATTGTAGTTGTTTCCGTTATCTAACATTATATGTCTGTATCCAACACAACCAATAGAGGAAAGTAAGAAGAGAGAGAGGGCCAGTGAGTAAGCGATTTTCTAGGAAGTCAGTCACCGCAGATCGAGCTATGAGTTAACTGTAATACTGTCACCGTCACTCAAAGTCCTCCTATACGGGTCATTATTTGTATTGTAAGAGTTCCTTTCATATTCATCATCTCCCTCATCATCGCCATCTTCTCCATCATTTGCCCCTTCCGTTACTTGTATTCTCCCCGAATCTACGATCTCTACCCGACTGTCTATTTCCGAGTCCTCCTGTGATATTACAGCATTATCAAAATGTTGCCCTCTTATCATCATACTTGAATTTCCTGATAATCTATATTCACTTGATTCTATATCAGAGAACTTGTTATTCTCTAAAATATTATCATGACTTCTTGCTGCTACAATACCATCATCAGAGTTAATTATGCTATTGTTATAGACCAAATTGTCCTCTGTCACGCCATCATCTGGTATATCGGGATTAAACAAGCGTATCCCTTGTGAGCTTGCTCCTTCAATTGTATTGTTATAGACTTGATTATTTGGTGATTCTGATACTGTTATTCCAGAAGTTGTATTATAGACATTATTATTTCTTGCAATTGAATCATGCATATTTCTTGAGAAGAATATCCCATAGTCTATATTGTGCTCTACCAAATTCCCCTCAATTAGAATATTGTAGCACCTATCAGAACAAATTGCACCTATTGGATTGTGATGAAGCCAATTATTGGTGATACTCATATCATGAGTTCCACTATGAGGGTCTAGAGCATACTTGATATTGTTGTAGTATTCGTTGCCATCGACTGTGATGTTGTATGCCCCTCTAGAATAAAATGCCATCCACATATCATGAAACTTGCTACCTTTTATCAGCATATCATGAGATGGTCCACCTCCAAATAAGTCAAATCCCCTTCGTCCAAATTCCACATCTCCCAAGTATCCAAATTCTGAATTTATTATTTGAGAACCTTCACTTGCAGCAAATTGCAGATAGCCACGGCGAATAGTGCCATTGATATTTTGTTGGATTACATCCTCATCAGAGATATCCCATGATGTTATTTTTACACCATCTATCAGTATTTTTCCATAAACTATTATTCCATTTACACCAGCAATCTTCAAGTAGTGCAGACCATCCTCACTTGAAGTCATTTCAAATGTGACACCATCAGATACTTCTAAGTTAGCATTTAGAAGGTATTCGCCATTTCCCAGGTTCTCAATTATATCAGAAGGGTCATTTATGGCTTGGACAACATCTTGAAAGGAAGCGTTGCAATCTAGGGTAATCGTGTTTTCTCCTTGATCATAGTGTATACATGCGCTTCCTTCTACGTCGGCGGCATTAAAGTAATGAAGTTGCGGATTCTGATAGCGTATTACGCCTGCTAGAAGGAAAAGAAGAAGAATAGCAGCGGCTGGAGTGAGAGAATTTCTGCGAAGAATGGTTATCAATTCTTACTTGAATCGAATAGAACTTCTAGAACTTAAATAGTGGGGCTTCTCCTTCTAGAAGGAATTAAGTTTCTCTTCTTCTTCCATTGCAAATGCAATTCTAAAGGAGTTTTTGTTATACCTATTCCATGCTGCTATCGCCGCCATTGTCGTCCCGATCCTCAACAATGATGATAAAGATCACGGCTGGGAGGCATCATAAATATCCACTTCCCTTAAAGGTGCTAGCCATGATATGATATCGTTTGATTTATTATAATGTAAAATAGCATGTTCAAGATATCTGAGCAATTCTGTCTATTGCTAAAAATGATCTTGTATACGAAAATTCTAGCGATACTCAAATAAACTAGTGAATTATTGTAGGATATAATGATTCGAAGGAATTTGATAATATCTACGAAAGCGTTAGCGATATTGTTAAGTATTGTAGGAGGTACTATCATTTTAGCTCCTATAACGACACCCTCTCCGGTTTTTTCAACTGTGTCTACATCTGTTGATCAGGGGCCACTCTCACAATCCACTGCGACTCAGGACATAAGTGACGTTGCCAATTCTGCAATTCAGGACGTAAGTAACCTTTTCACTGGAATCGAACAATTCGTATCTCCATCTGGCTATGTACAAGCAAGAGAAGACCCATCATATAGCATCGATATTCCCTTCTCTGATCTGGGCTCTTCCCCATTTGAGCCATCATTTATTTCAATCCCAGCAAACATGGGAGTGGTATGGTTTAACGATGATGATTCGCAGCATTCTGTTACGTTTAATGACACCAGTCCAGAAGCAATTGCTCCAGGAGATATGGGTCCAGGAGGAATCTTTATCCACAAGTTTTCGACTCCAGGAATCTATGACTACTACGACGGTGCAAACCCCCAAGCAAAGGGGAGGATCAGTGTTGGAAGCGAATTTGAGAGCGGACAGAATATGAACATGCTAGTTGGTGGAAACTCATTGCCTTTTGAGGCAGGGAAGGTAGGTAGGACAACCTTTTCATTTGTACCAAATGACAATGTCACCTCTATCCCGCCATCTTTGAGCATAACATATAATGTAAATATTGCAGACTCAACAGGCACGTCGATATACTCTAACCAGTTTGCAGACTCGGATGGCATTTTAGATCTAGAGCTGATACCTTCAAACAGGTCATTATCATCTAACCAAACACTATCATCATCATCAAACCAAACAACACCAACCTTTGTAACCTGGGGACCTGACCTAACAGACCAAGAAGGAGTTGCAAGTGATGGAGTATTTCATGTTCAAGGTCCTGTAATGACAGAGAATGAGGATTACACCATCACTGTCTCCATTACTAGCATAGACAACGCAGCACAACCGCAGGGTCCATCCGATGACTTCATACTGCCCTCTGTCAACTCCACTACCAACTCCACTACCAACTCCACTACCAACTCCACTACCAACTCCACTACCAACTCCTAGGTGCCCGTTGCAGGGGGATTAATAAAGTAAAAGGGGCGGTGTGTCTGTATATCTCTCCTTGCAAAGCATAACAGTAGCAACGCTGATAGGATTGGTAACATAGTAGCAATGATGGTACAATTTTACAGCCTGTTAATAATATCAGCGCAGAGACGCTTGCGAGAAAATGATGATATCGTATATTGCTGTTTTATGTGATCGGAGGCTTCATATTGAAACTCTACACAACTGAGAGGTTACAGCGGTATGGTTATTAAGAGAATTTTGGTGCCGTTTGATATATCAGAATATTCGCTTGATGCCTCAAAAGAAGCAGTCGAACTTGCAGAATCATTTGGTGCAAGCATCACGTTTATCCATATAGTAGAGCATGAGCCCTCGGCTGATCTGCTCTACGATTGGCAAGCAGCGAACAGACAGGTTGAAGATGAAATAAGAGAGACTGCAAACAAATGGTTCTCCAAAGTGGCAGAAATGTGCACCAGGAAGAAAGTGACTAACAACTTGGAGGTGTTGTTTGATAGAGTTTCCGTTATTGAAACGATAGCAGACTACGCAAAAAATATAGCTGCGGATCTCATTGTTATTGGTCATAGCAGTGTCCATGGCTTTGGAAGACGGCTGAAGGGAGATGTTGCAAAGGGAGTCATAGACCATGCTCATGCTCCTTGCTCGGTTTTGGTTGTCAAAAGGCAGTAGTAGTGGTGGTGGGTAGTAGGTGGCAGTATAGATGCACTTCCGCAAAATCGCAATGGTGCAGAGACGATCAAATAGTTGTTACTGTTCTAGTATATTTCAGAGTGAGACAATAAGAAACGAGGAGCATAAAACAAAAAATATGAAGGAGTAGCAGCACCACTCAAGTTCAACAGAAGCACAAATTCCAGTCTTGCCGTAATAACTGCGGCGTTATGTTATGCTTTGATGCAAAGCTAGGGCGCACTCCTACTGGCGGATGGATACTATGCAACTGGATTCTTTAGCACAGCTTGTAACGCATCAATGCAAAAACAGGTCTATTATTAATACTATGACTCAACAGCAACAGCAAAAAGCAAAACCTGAATTATTCTGTCCTGAAGGGTCGGGATATCGTATTCCCCCTCTTCTTCTTTCTCCTCTTCCTCCATCATCATTATTATCAATCAACCAGTCATATCTCTAAACAATCTTTTTTGTCTTCCCTCTATCCAGCAGCTCTTCTTCATAAAGGAGCCAGTATCTCATGTAGGCATTAATATAATCAATCACATTGACCTGTGTTATTTCTGATTTGATGGTTTGAATGAATCTCTCCAGAAGTTGCTTGTTCCTTTCAAGTGGGGTGCAGCTAGCTTGCAATACATAATATCCTGTTAATGGTAGGTTATATACTGTTCATATGTCATTCAAATTCTAACTTTTGCTACTCTGTGAACCTTTTCAAGGAATGCATGCTGGTAGTTCTGGTAGGCATTCTTATCTTCCAGACATCTATTGCAGATAGACGCTTGTGAAATTGCCTGTCTGCCATAGTCGTCGACCTCAAACCCCCAGTTGGTATCTGCGACAAGCCTACCGCATATAAAGCAATCAACCTCTGCGGCCATCGGCTTCTTCTGTCTGTTCGTATCCGGGTCTCTTTTTTCAGTTGTTGAGGGCGGCTGAGGTACCGTGCATTCATTATGCCTGATCTCTTTGCTACTCTTTGACCAAAGTGCATATTGACCTGCAGATATTTCCTTGCCGCAGGTAGTGCACTTGCCCTTGTATTTCACCAAAAGCCTTATCCAATCGTTCATTTTCTTTTCACTTTCTCGATCTCCTTTGCTATTGACTCGCCAACTGACTCGTCCTGAAAGTTGTCTAATGCAAACTTGACTGGATCTATTTTTTCATCGGCCATAACCCTGATAAAATAGGGCAGGACAAATATTCCTGCAGAGCTTCTTGACATATGAAGAGCCATAGCAAGGACATCCAAGATCTTCCTTGTTGACTGCGATCGGGCAAATATCGGTCCCATCACAGGCCACGGCATTGGATACTGGTGGTATTTGATACCCTTCTGGCGGGATTTTTCATACAACCCCGTTGCGATCAGGCTGTTTACGTATTTCAGAAGGTGCCACTGCCTTGATGCATTCGCCCTTCCAACAATCATATCTGCTCTTGACAGTACGTCCAGCAACAAAGCAAGATCATGCTTTTCCATTTGTGAGGAAACGATGCTCGAGAATAAGGCTGTTAGTATGTCTTTCCGCCTTTCCTCTGGTGAGATCAACCGATATCGTGGGTCAGGATATGACACATTTGCCCTTGTTATGAATTGCATGGCCTCGTTCAAGCTGTAGGCATTAAAGTAACCATTAATTGCATCTGCAATGTCCACATCTACGATGTCTTTGTTTGAAACAGTAGAATAGCCGGCTGCACGTGACTGTGCGCTGTTGAGCAGCGATCGGATGTCACCTCTACTGTTGTCTATGATTGATGTCTTGTCGTCTGATCCAAGTTTTACTCCTTCGCTCTTCAGTACATAATCTAAAAGCAGCAGCAATAGCCGCGGAGGTACTGGACTAAATTCTACTATTTTGCAAGCCTTGGCAAGCTTCATTATCTTAAGTGACTTTTTGTTTGCAGCCATTATCACTGGCACGGTTGGCTCTTTGATGAAGTTGATAAGGGTGTCAAGACCTCCAGTGTCTTCCCTACCCGAGATACCATCTACCTCATCCAAGAACAGCATTATCCTTTTCCCAATCAGGTTGGAGGTATTTTGAAAAACTGGTGCTATTCTTGCCTGCAGGGCATCCTTGTTGCGTACGTCACTTGCATTCATTTCTACCACATCATAATCAAGCTGCCTTGCAAGTGTGTGTACAAGGGTGGTCTTGCCCGTCCCCGGCGGGCCCATTAATAGAAGTGGTCTGCTGCCACTCACCCACCGCGCTAACCACTTTATTGCAAAAAGGCGGGCATCCTCGTTACCCACCATTTCTTGCACTGTCCTTGGCCGATGCTTTTCAGACCACATCATCATCATCGTCGTCATCTTCTTCTTGCAAGAGCCTCTTCTATCTTCTTGTAGAATTCATCAAAGGGTGCATGACGTACAAGCTCATTATACCAGTACTGATTGTAGTGACGGACAGTCAAAAAAAGAAATTCCAAAAAAGGTTTTATCTGAAAGTTCTCAGGCAGCATGTCAAGTGCAATTTTTGCTTCATCCAGATAGAGATCACTTTTTGCCATCGTGAGTTCAAAGCCGCTCTTGACATTACTAGTATTGACAGTAAAGTAGAGCGGCCATGATGGAATCTTGACTTCGTTATTCCGTAAGGCATCTTCGATCTCATTGCCACAGCCGACACACTCTCCAGCCTTGGCCATGCCCAGATGGAAAATATCAGAAAGTGGGCGCCGATTAAGCGCCATATTCCTGCCAGCAGTCCCCATTACTGCCCGGTATTTCTTGTAGCATTCAGCCATGTTTTCATCATTAATTGATGCCGGTTCCATCTTTAGCTTGACATCTATGTGCTGACCGATTCTGGCATTATGAAAGCCCTCTTCAAAAGCCTTCAGTACTGCATCGCCTCCCTGTGCAATATTAGTGCGTGCTATTGCAAGTATGTAAGGGTTCATGAACTTGTAATCGTCAAGATACTCCAGATCTTCATCCTTGTCAACTATTCTGTCCATGGGCTCTGAAAGATCAATCGCGATTATATGACCATCGATAACAGCTTTTTTCTTTTCCTCAGAAACACTGTCGCCAAAATATTTAGATGCGCCGTCGTAAAGAGCGTTGAAAACCGGAAACGTCATCTTGACAAAATTAGAATTTAGTATGCGCGTGATTCTGTCTGCGAGGACGTCAGGGTTGGATAATCTCGTTTTGATGTCTGGCACACTACTGTGTGAGAGGGCAAGTTCTTGAGAATTGACTTCTTCGGTGAATTTGCGTATCGTGGCAGGAGGATTGTTGTCGGCAGTTACGGCCTTATACAAGGACATGGTGAACCGCTGTACAAAGCTAGGAAATTCCTGCTCTGTCTTTTCCTTGTAGTGGTTGAACTGCTTGTAGCCCTTGCTTTGCAGTATTCTCTCCTTGATTATATCCTTGCCGGCCTGTGTCCTCATCAGGGCTTCCTTTGAAAAAATCAATTCATCCTTGCCACTCATTTCTCTGGCTTCTGCCACCTATTGTTATTTAATCATTCATAAGCATAGTGTCCAAGGTTAGGAAAACCTCCCCGCGCATTGGTATCGTCTGCTCAGGCTAAATCTGTTTCAGCAAAATTGCAGTAATCGTCGATTCTGTTGTGTTGTGTTGTTAAAATAGCAAATCAGTTTAACTACATTTCACAATACATAATACCTGAGTCAGACTCAACAAAATCATCCTGTGTAGAAAAGAAGAAAAAAAGGCTAGGATTACCTTGATGCCATTGCGATTCTTTCTTGCTCGTTCTTTTTCTTGATTGCGTGGCTTGCCATGTCGTTATTGGCAGCCAGAAGGATTTCCTTGGCAAGTGCCTCTTCTAGGGTCTGCAGGCTTGAATACGTCGATTCCCTTACACCTTCTGCAATAAAGCGAAGCGCAAGATCCACTCTGCGCAGCGGAGCTACATCAACTGATACATGGTAGACGACGCCACCATATACGATGCGAGTTGTATCCTCGTTTGGTGAAGAGTTCTCGATTGCCCTTACCAACAGATCTACAGGGTTCTTGCCAGTTTCAAGATATATGATTTCAAATGCCGTTTTGATCATGTTGAGCATCTTTGCCTTCTTACCACCCATTCTGCCGGTGTTCTTTGCATACTTTTTGCCAAAATGCATCATCTTGTTTGCCAGACGCTCGACAATATTGACCTCTGCTTTCTTCAAGCGCTGGTGCTCGTGCCTGCCAAACGTGACTGGGATGACGGCAGGCTTTAGGTTAATGACAGATTTGAGGCCGGGATCGTTTATTTCGATATTGCTCATGTCCCATCTGTGGAACAGCTGGATGTTAACCTGCTCCTTACCGCTCATCTTCTCGGCTTCTCCTTTCTTCCATGCACAAGCTCATTCAATGAGACACCGTTGACTTTGAACACCTGCCACCTGACTCCGGGGATGTCGCCCATTGCTCCACCCATTGCGCCCCCAATACCTCCAATAATTACCTCGTCGTGCTCGTCAACAAAGTTGAGAGCGCCGTCCCTTGGCAAGAAGGCAGTAACGGACTTGCCATTCTTTATTAGCTGAACCCTGACGCACTTGCGTACAGCAGAGTTAGGCTGCTTTGACTCAATACCAACCTTTTCCAACACTATCCCTCTTGCCTGTGGCGCACCCTCTAGAGGATTTGCCTTCTTGTCAAGCATGAGCATCCTTCTCTTATAATATTTATCTGACCACCGAGCACGGCTCTTCTTTGCCTTAAGAACCCTGCCTGCGAACAGACCTAGCGGAGATTTACCCATCCATATTCACCCTGTTACTACTATTTCCCTGCTCAGGGCCAACTATTAATACATTCGATATTTGGAAGTATCGCCTCGCAAGAAGCCTTGCCTTTTCTGCATTCCTACCTTCCCTTCCCACTACTGCTCCTTTTTTCCTGGGATCAACTGTGACAACTGCCTGCTTTGTCCCGTCACCTCTTTCCGATATCCTAACATCATTTATCATATCAGCATTGAGCATATTGCGTATGAACTCTACAGGGTCATCAGAAAATTCAACAAGTTCTATCTTTTTTGCAACCATGTTTTGGAGCTGTTTGATTGTAGAACCACCTTTGCCAATGGCAAGCCCCATTTGGCCTTTATTTACAACGAAAATAACGCGGTCCATCTTGTCGTCGACAATGCAGTCTCTTGCTGTTGCGCTTGTGATGCTCTGGAAGAGGGACATTAGGCGTAGCTCATCAGAAGTAAGCTTAATCTCAGTCATTTTACAGCGGCCCTATAAGGAGGTATAATGCAAAAGACAAAGGGGACGGCAACAACAAATCATTCTCATGGCTCAATTTATATCTCACAGTACCTTTGTATTACTTGTCCTTTTTTTCTGACATTATGGCGCTTATTTCGTCTGCTGTACCGCTCTTGATTGCTATCGTAGTGATCCTGAAAGGCTTATTACAGAGTTTACCCAGCTGCACGGAAGTACCGGAATACTCATAGATTGTGACATTGGTAGACTTGGCCTGCTCTTCCAGCTTTTTTCTATATTCTGGCTCAATGGATTTGCTGACGATTATAAGCTTCGAGCCTTTGACTGACTGCAATACTTCCTTGACTCCGCTCTTGTACTTGTCGGCGGCTACTGCGTCCTTAATCACTTTTTCCAGTGTCCTCATTGTCCTTCACCTTCATGTAAAGGTCTACCATTCCAGTGCCGACAGGTACAGTAGCACCTACTATAACGTTTTCTGTCACTCCTCTTAATGTTTCAACCTGCCCTTCAAGCGATGCTTTGGCAATTGTTGGCACTGTGATTTCAAATGCAGCCCTTGCAAGAACTGATGTTTTAGTTCCTGCAATGCCATGTCTGCCTATCTGTTGTAGATATCCCTTTGATGTCATAAGGTCAGCCACAAGCATAATGTGTCGTGTATCTACCTCTAGCCCCTGCTCTTCAAGCGTATTTGTGATCTCTTTGACAAGCGCTGTTCTTGCGGCTTCAATACCAAGCATTTGCCAGATCTCGTAAACATTGTTCGTAGTTGTTCTGGTAGTATCTACCCCATCTACTGCCATTACCTTTGCAAGGTTAGAGCCTGCGGTCTGGATGACCCACTCTTCATCCTGCTTGACAATTGTTACACGCTCAATGTCGGATACGCCCTTTACACGCGTGTTAAGCAGCTTGCTCTTGAGTGTGAGCAGTGTCTGCGCGTCAGGCTCGTCTGGAACTGTTAGCTTAATGAAGAGCTTGTTTTCGTTTGGCTTGATGCTATACTTCTTCTTCGAGGTCTCGAGTACTTCTTGCACATCGGCAAAAGTGCATCCTCGTTCTGCCAGCTTTGCTTCAGATAGATGGAATGTTAATATGCCGCTATAGTCAGTCTCTGTCCTGTCAACAAGATCGCCTATTTGAGTGAAAAGTATCTCCCTTGCTACTTCAAGGGCCCTTTCCCTCGAAACTCTGTGACTCTCGTCAAGGTAAATATCCATTGTAGGTGTCACCGGCTTCTTTCTTGCATCTACAAGCTCGATGAGCCTCGGAAGGCCTAGCGTCACGTTTCTCTCTTTAACTCCAGCAAAGTGGAATGTCCTGAGCGTCATCTGGGTTCCGGGTTCACCTATAGACTGTGCAGTCACTACACCGACTGCCTCTCCGGGCTCTGCAAGTGCCCTGTCGATAAGATCAAGTACCTTCTTCATTACTTTTTCAACACCATCTTTGCTGAGCCTATTCTCAAGGAGCGCCTTTTCCAGATTAGCCTTCATTCTAGGATTGAGGCTTCCTGCATATTTTGAAATTATGTCCTTCGTGACATCCTCAATAGCCTTGCGTCCTTCGTCAACAATTGATTCAGCTTCTATGACCCGGGAGATGTTCACAGCCTCGCCGTGGTCGCTCTTGGCAGGGTCAATGCCGTCCTCGCCATATAGATACTGCACTATGTTGCCGTGAGGGTCGCGTACGGTACGATCATATTCAATCTTTAGATGCTCAAGTGCGTTGATCAATCTCCTCTGCATATAGCCAGACTGCTGGGTTCGGACTGCAGTGTCTACAAGGCCTTCTCTTCCGCCCATTGCATGAAAGAAGAACTCAAGAGGGGAGAGACCATCGCGATAGTTTGACTTGACAAAACCCTTTGCATCAGGGTTGGTGTCATTTGGCTTAAAATGTGAAAGCGCTCTATTATGGTAGCCCTTCTGGATTCTCTTGCCCCTGATCGATTGCTGTCCTAGTGCTGCAGTCATTTGGCCGATATTAAGTGTCGACCCTCTTGCACCCGTAGATGCCATGATTACGCCTGAGTTTTCGTTAGGGAATGCCCTGTCGGCTGTCCTGCCAGCACGATCACGGGCGCGGGATAGTTCATTTACAACGTACAACTCTAGCGCTTCTTCTCCAGACAAACCCCTCGTTAGTGGGAGCGTGCCTTCATTGTACTGTTGTATCAACTCGTAGACCTTTTCGTAGGTCCTTTGAATGATGTCGCTGATGCCCTGCCGGCTCTCGGGCGGCAGCCACAGGTCCGAGTAACCGTAGCTAAATCCTCTATGGGTGATGTATGTCTTAAGCATGGTGAGTATGGAGTCAAGGAATTTTCTTGCTGCGTCTGTGCCATAGTCCTTGGCGATCCTGTGTAGCACGCTGTCCGGCTCTTCGGCACCGATCGATGCCTTGTCGATTACGCCGCTGATAAGCTCGCCGTTCTTTATGACTACATCCTTGCCTTCTCCCTTTGCGGCCTTGTTCCACTTTGAGGTAATGATAAAGTTAAAGTCCTTTGGTAGAAAGAGGGAGAACAGCTGCCTACCGGAGTACCTCCTTTGTCCGTCCTCTGCGGTTATCAGCGGCTCGGGTAGTGGCCCAGGGTAGCCACCTAGCATAGCCAAATTTGCGAATTCATCTCTTGTCAGAGTTGAATTGTCGCTGGTAAGGATAAACGCACCGGTAATAAAGTCTCTGATGCCGCCGATGATAGGGCCCCCATACCGAGGGGAGATCAATTGATCTTGCACCTTCATAAGAAGCGTTGCTTCAGCTCTTGCTTCTTCGCTCTGCGGCACATGGAGGTTCATTTCGTCTCCGTCAAAGTCAGCGTTGTATGGCGGACAGACCGCAGGATGGAGCCTGAATGTGCGGTATGGTAGCACCTTGACGCTGTGGGCCATGATTGACATTCTGTGGAGTGAAGGCTGCCTATTGAAAATGACAATGTCATCGTCTGCCAGATGGCGCTCTACAATGTAGCCAAGTGCAAGTGAATCAGCTATCGCTTTCCTGTCGGTAACATAATCGAGTCTAATCTTGACTCCATCAGGTCTAATGATATAGTTTGCTCCGGGATATGTATTAGGGCCATTCATCACCAACTCTTTGAGCCGCTCTAAGTTCCATTGCGAAACTGTTTCTGGTATAGTGAGCTTCTTTGCAACATCTACCGGTACTCCAACATCAGATATTGCGAGGTTAGGGTCAGGCGAAATCACCGTTCTGCTGGAAAAGTCGACACGCTTGCCTGAAAGTGAGCCTCTGAATCTTCCTTCCTTGCCCTTCAACCTCTGCGTAAGAGTCTTAAGTGGCCTGCCAGACCTGTGGTGGGCCTGGGGAATACCAGAAACTTCGTTGTCAAAGTACGTCGTAACATGGTACTGCAGTAGGTCGACCAAGTCCTGCACGATGAGTGGAGGAGTTCCTGCTTCTTTGCTTTCCTTGAGGCGCTGATTGACCCTGATGATGTCGACAAGCTTGTGAGTTAGATCATCTTCTGATCTAATGCCTGTTTCCAGAATAATCGAGGGCCGGACAGTCACTGGGGGTACCGGCAGCACTTGCAACACAAACCACTCTGGCCTCGCGGTCTTGGGGTCATATCCAAGTAGCGTCAGGTCGTCGTTAGGGATATGACTCAGCCGTTCGCGGATAGTAATTGGAAGCAGTCTGTTTTCGCCAGCATCGGTCCGCTCAACAAATATTGTTGGCTTCGTAAATATCAAATCATACTGCTCTTTTCCGCAGTGCGGACAAGCCTTGACCTTCTTGGCCCGCTCAATAATATCGTCTTTGATGTTTTCAAGTGTAATTACTGCATATGCCGCCTTTGTGTCCCGGATCGATTTGTAGTGGGCGAGCTCTTCCGCATCAAGCTTGATCCTATTGCATGATCGGCAGGTTATCAAGAGCAGTTTATGAATATCATCCACAAAAGCGATGTGGAGCACTGGCTCTGCTAACTCTATGTGTCCAAAATGCCCCGGGCATTTTGCAGAAGTGTTTCCACAAGTGGCACATTTTTGGCCTGGCTCTAGTGTGCCTAACCTGTTGTCCATCAAGCCCCCTTGCACTGGCATTCCGTCTTCGTCATATGTTTCAGGCGCAGTGATTTCCGCCACTGAGAACTTGCGCACTTCAGTTGGTGACCATACACTAAACTTTATTCCACCTAGAGTTTTTGCAGATTCTTCCATCATTCTATCTCTACACCTTCTCCTTTACAAGGAGCCTCGGTGCGACATTGAGACTCATCATTTCCTGCAACAGCAACTTGAATGCATACGCAATCACGACAGATGATATCTTGGCTTTTTCGCCACATACACGACATATGTATCGGCGCTGCTTGACGTCATAGTATGCCAGTAAGCCACAACGCTCACAGACATTTACTTCAGCCTTGTCCGATTCTTCTAGCAACCTGTCTTTGAGCATCATGGATGCGCCATATGCAATAAGACAGTCCCGCTCCATTTCTCCAAATCTCAAGCCGCCGCCGCGCGCCCTGCCCTCAGTTGGCTGCTTTGTCAACATCTGAACCTGACCTCTGGCTCGGCTATGGATCTTGTCGGCAACCATGTGATGCAATTTCTGGTAATAAACGACGCCGATGTAGACATCTGCAGGAAATCTTCGTCCAGTCCTGCCGTCGTACATCACTTCCTTACCAGTATACTTGAAGCCATAATGCTCCATTGAACCCTTGATGTCGTCTAACTTTTCTCCAAGAAAAGCCGAGCCGTCGACTATTTTGCCGCGGAGTGAAGCAGCTTTGCCGCCAAGGGACTCCATGAACTGGCCTACAGTCATCCTTGAGGGAAATGCATGCGGGTTGATCATGATGTCTGGCACAATGCCATCCTCAGTGTATGGCAGGTCTTCTTGGTTAACCAGCATGCCGACGACACCTTTCTGGCCATGCCGTGAGGCGAACTTATCACCAATCTCAGGTATGCGCATGTCACGAACTCGAATTTTGTACATCTTGCCACCTTCAACAGACTGAGTCACAATGACTGTGTCGACTACGCCGTTTTCTGATGGCCTGACGCCGACTGAAGTATCTCGTCTGTAGGGGCCCTTGACCTCAAACTCCTTGTACTCCTCCATAAACCTTGGCGGCGATGTCCTACCGATCAAGATGTCTCCTCCGTTCACCACTGCCTCGTGCATTATTGCGCCGTCCTGCTCAAGCAGACGGTAGGCCTTCTCGCCTCTAAAGCCCCGAATGTTGGCATCTGGTGGAGGTACTTCAAAATTATCTTTCATCCCGCCGGGATACTGCTTTGCTTCTGCCTCATAAATCCTATAAAAGAATGTCCTGCCGAGCCCTCTATCAACAGATGCTTTGTTGAAGACTACAGCGTCTTCGATGTTGTAGCCTTCAAAGGGGAGAACGGCGACGACACAATTCTGTCCTGTCGGGCGATCTTCAAGACCAAGTAGATTAATCGCCTTTGTGCTCACTACAGGTGTCTGAGGATAAAGCATAAAGTGCTGCCTGACGTACGTGCTTGCATTCATCAATGGCGTTGAAAAGCCAAGGCTTTGCTTTGCCATCGCACTTTCGTAGGTATTTCTTGGTGACTGGTTGTGCTCTGGATAAGGAATGATCGAAGCTCCCACACCCAAGATGGCAGATGGGAATATCTCTAGATGAGTGTGCTGGGGCTCTATTTTCTTTGGATCAATTGCAACATAGCAGTTCTCCTCCTCGTTTGCGTCTACCAGCTCGATCATACCCATATAGATGAGGTCATTCCAAGAAAGGAACTTTTTCGATATCTTTTCAATTACCTCATATGTTACAAGTGGCCTGCCGTCTCTAATGACTACAAGTGACCTCAGCACCCTGCCAGCGTTGCAGCTAATGTAAAGGCGCTTTGTAGCATGGGAGTTCTGCGAACTGTAAAGATAGATGCCGACATGAGGGTGGATCTTGCCCGATCTCCTCATAGACCTAAGCGTGTCGGCAAGGTGTTCTCCCTTCTCAATGTAACCTATAAGGCGGCCGTCGACGAACACCCTTGTGCCTGACTTCCTCATAGCAGGGTCGACGTCATCTACGCCCTGTATTCCCAGCTCATATAGCTTTTCTGTAATTTCGGCGTTCTGGATGTTGACCGAAATTATAGCGGACAGCGCGAGATTCTTGACAAGGCCGCAGTTGGAGCCCTCAGGAGTCTCTGCTGGGCATATCCTGCCAAAGTGAGTTGCATGTAAGTCCCTTGCCTCAAAATTAGGCTGGCTCCTACTAAGTGGTGATTGGATCCTTCGCAAATGCGAAATAGTCGACATATAGTTTGTTCTATCAAGCAGCTGTGTGACGCCTACTCTCCCCCTGCCCCAGTTACCTGTTGCAATGGCGTTGTTCAGCTTATCTGACACAATGCCAGGTCTGACAGCCGCAGCGACAGCATTGATGCCGCGCTTTTGGCCTGAGCGCTCCAGCTGATACTTCATATCGCGTATCAAATTGCGAAAGGCAGTCCGGAACAGGTCGGCAAGCATCTGGCCTGCAAACTTGATCACCTTGTTGCCATAATGGTCTTTATCATCAGCATCTATCCAACCAAGCTTGAGCTCAATAAGCTTGCAGGCTGCTTCGCCCAAGAACAGGGCTTTTTCGTGCCTGTTGTCAGGGTTCTTGCCAATGTGGGGCAAAAGACCCCAGTCAAGCAATGTTTCGGATCGCTTGATTTGGAATTCTTCAAGCATGCCTGGTGCAATTCTCTTGCTGATATATACAATTGCATCCCTGCTTCTGCTCACATCTCCTGCTTTCTCAAATGAAGGCTCAAGCTCATCTTGAATGATTTCATTTAGCGAAACGGAGTCAGCGATGTCTTTGTCAGATTCAAGACCGAGAGCCCTTATTAGCGTTATAAGTGGAATATCTACTGGCGAGCCAGGGATCTTGGTTACTATTGAGCCATCTGGGCGCATTACCAGCTCTAGCTTTGCTCTATAGCCCACAATTGAGGAATAGACTTTGGCCTTGTACAGCAGAGTGCCCGTGGCTTCTTCGGCATCAACAATTATTTTATTGTATGAAAGATCTTCAAGCCCTACGATCACACGCTCTGAGCCGTTAATGATAAAATATCCGCCGGGGTCCCGGGCATCTTCGCCAAATTCGACGAGCTTGGACTCGGGCAGGTTGTGCAGAATGCAAGTATTGGACTTCACCATTACGGGCATGTCGCCTATGTGGATAAAGCGCGATTCCAGAATCTTGCCGTCTTCTACTACACTACACTCCAGCATCACCGGCGACGCATAGGTCAAGTTACGGAGCCTTGCTTCCATCGGGGCAACATGTGTTATCGAGCCGTCAAGCTCCATTATTCTAGGCTGCTGGAGCTTGATCTTCCCCAGTTTGATCTTGTAAGGATATTCTGCGGTTTCTATTTCAATCTCGCCTACTTCGTCGATTATACTTTGGAGCCCCCGCTCCATGAATTCGTTATAAGAGTTCAGGTGCTGCCTTGCAACTCCTTCCCTTCGCAAAATGTCATTGACAACCGGCCACATCTCGATAGAATTCTCTATCATTGTAGACTCAACCCTCTACGACGTAACGGTAATATACACTTTCACCTGCGGTTGGGCTCTTTCTAGTTATTTTAATAATATCACCGGGTCTAACATCTAAGTCTTCGAGCGCCTTGTCGCTTATCATAACGTATGGAAGCTGGCTTGGCTTGGAGTTGTACTTTTTTAGAATCTCTTCTGCCTGGTCCTTGGGCAGGATTTCGTGTTTTGGCTGGTAAATGTGGTTAGTTATCTTGACTATCTTTTTTTCAGACAATAGAACAGACCTCCAAATAGGAAAATAGATTTTCTGTAAAAAAAAACCATCAAAGCCAAACCTAATGAAGACTGAGCATATATAAGTATTCGCAGTTGTATACGAACAGATTTTTTCTTTTGAAAAAACTGGTGGGATTAGGTTACAGAGGTTGTTTGAAATGAATTAGGCGTCAGAGTTATGCACAAAAAGGATAAATAGTAATGCAATTATAGCGGGATGGTGTGCATGAAGGAGAATGGACTATAAAGCATATTCACTTATGGCAATAATACTGGCATCACTTGCATTGGTTGTACCAATTGGAACTACCTATGCCACGACAAATGCGACAGATGGTGCCTCGACTAACGAGGCAAATGTTCCCGCTATTAACGCAACAGGAGGAGGAGAATGGACAACATTTGACCTTACAGTAGGCGGCCAACCACATCCCATACAGTACATGATTACGGGTGCCTCTGTAGAGAACATGACAATTCATAGCGAGAATCAAACACTTGGAGTGACAATTAACTCAACAGGTAATGGCACGCTAGCTCTCAGATTACCAAGGGAGGTAATTGATTCCAAAACAGCCGATGGATCAGATGCTGACTTTGCGGCATTTATCGATAACGCTGAATACGTAGATACAGGCGAAATCGAGCCAGCAGCAGACACTAGAACGCTGCTAATTGGCTTCCCAGAAGGCGCAGGATCAATAGATGTTATAGGTACTTCCGTAGTTCCAGAATTCAGCACAATAGCTGTAGTCGTGCTAGCTGTTGCAATTATTGGAATCGTCATAGCAACTGCAAGACACAGCAGGTTCAGTTCCGATCCAAGGATGTAAAGACTTTTCCCCTTTCTTTTTATTATTTGAAAATGCCTTACCGAAAGGTGTTGTTGTTGTTATTGTCGTTGCGAGATGGGGCCTTCGGAGGGATTTGAACCCTCCTCAAGCGGTCTCTGCCGGTAGTTGAGAAATCGACCACAGCCGCCTATACTAACCAGGCTATACTACGAAGGCCAGCCAGCAAATTTGCAACAACTACAGTATATAATCGTTCGACCATCATCTATTTGGAAGGATGCCGACTCGGACAGTTTCAACGCCTAGGTTCTCAAGTCGTTCTGCAAGGCCGTTGAGGCCTATTGAGTCGCCCCCTAGGTGTCCCATTACTACAAGGTTACCCTCCAACTTTTCTTCCCTCATTTTCATCAGTTCGCCATAATCTATATGCAGATAGATGACTGTAGAAATACCATGCTGAAAGTATGCCTTAGCAATATTGAAGCCACCGTTAGTGCCTGCCGCCACCACCAAAGTCCAATGTCCTGACTTGTTGTTTTGATTGCCAAACCTTACTCGCACCTTGGTTGCAGCATGGCGGAATTCTGGGATCTTACTAATGGATTTGACAATATCTGATACATGTTCTGTCCTGCCGGCCTTGATGGCGCGCAATATGACCTGCCGCATGTATTCGTCGCAAGGTTGGTGGATATTGACAAGCGGCATCCCAAGCGCCTTGGCAGCTCCGACAACATCACTGTAAATGTCAGCATGGTTACGTGTCTCGATTCGCTCCTTGAGCTTCTCAACGGCCTCTCTTGCGATTTTCTTTGGAATGCCATACTCTACCATATAGTCGACATGCCTATCAAACACTTTGTAAAAATTCACTGAGGCAACACCAATTGGGTGATGAGCAATGACTGCATCACACTCAAGCTGCTTTGCAAGCATCAGCTCTGCTGTTCCTATATCTATTCCGATCAGCACTTTGCTTATGTTCTTGCCCTTTATGTGCACGGCGCTGTCTGCTGGCAATTTCTTCCAGCCTGCAAGCTCAAGTCCCAGTTTCATTATTCTATCCGTGTCTACAGCCACTGCTACCAAGACGGCACAGTGAAAAATTTAAATCTGATCTACAAGGTATTACGGTGCAAGCATGAGCTGCTCAGACGAGTACGTATCACACTCTATGCACGACAATCTGATCCAGATCACACCACAGTTAAAAGCAAGGTTGCAAAAGGCCAAGTATGGGGTCTACAACCACTCTGCAGTGGAGCTGTGCCACTGGACAAAAAAGTCGTTTGCTGAAGAGGGCGACTGCTATAAACACAAGTTTTACGGCATTTCTACTCATCAATGCATGGAGATGACCCCTACTGCCATGAATTGTGAAAATAGATGCATCTACTGCTGGCGCCCAACAGAGTTTTATGATACGCTGCAGATGCCAGAGGAGCTAGTCGACGAGCCTGACATTATCATTGAACAATTGATGGCTGAGCGTAAAAAGCTGATAAATGGCTTTTATGGCAATCCTAAGAACAATAAGAAAAAGCTTGATGAATCGCTGCTGCCGGCTCATTATGCGGTTTCATTATCAGGCGAACCCACAATGTATCCGAAGCTGCCTCATCTAATAAAATACTTAAGGTCCCTTAAAGCAACTAAGTCAATTTTTCTGGTGACAAACGGACAAGAGCCGGATATGCTAAGGAGGCTGGCTGCAGAAGACGCACTGCCCACCCAGATTTACCTATCTACTAACGCCTCCAACAAAAAAATGTTCTATCAAATAAACCGTCCACGTCACCGCGACGCATGGGAGCGCTGGTGGGACAGCTTGAGGTTACTTGCAACCCTCAACACCAGAACAGTGCTTCGGATGACTCTGATAAAGGGGTACAATGACAGCTGCGATTTTGTTAGTGAATTTGCAGAATTGATGGCACATGGTAACCCTCACTTTATTGAGCTGAAATCTTATATGCATATTGGCATGTCGACCCAGAGGCTAGAGCAAGACAACATGCTGGAAATGAATGAGATAAGGAGCTTTGCAGCAAAGCTGTGTGCCAAAATGCATTCATTTAAGATAATGGATGAAAGCGAGATTTCAAGGATAGTGGTGCTACAGAATGAAGTGCGCTATGTGGACAGGTGGATTAAGGGATATTGTCAACAAATGCTCTCCTAGATACTTGGGAAGGGGCCAGCACTTCATCGATTTGTATTATTAGTAGCTTCCTAACACAAAAATAAGCAAAAATTCTAGATTCACATGGTCGTGTCTTGGTTATTGAAATAACAGTATGAAATATGGACTTTCGCTTTAACTTGTATTTCATCTATTTAGGAATGGTCAGATTCAGTTATTGGGTAGCCTTTGGAGTATATTCCGAAGGATATCATTGCACTTGCTGCTTAGGCTGCGCATTCCATCGGATGTTCAAATTGGTCCACATATCAAGGCATTTATTGTATATGATTTAGAAGTTCGATTGCGTTACTCTAGCTTCATGAAGTGTTACACATATCTTACAAATCGAAAATATTTTACCTTTAATCTGCGGCGTCTGCGGATAGCAGTCATTTGCTCATTTTGGATACTTGAACGAAAAGCCATTGAGAATATCTGGATCCTGCAATTCCCTTATTCCAAGGAATACAAGGTTACACTATCAAAGCTTTAGGTACCACTGGGCAAATCTTTCAAGTGCTCCTTTGCGATGCGAATATTCATTCTTGCTTTCCTTTAGCTCTGCAAATGTGAGGTCGGTGCCATCAGGCACAAATATAGGGTCATAGCCCCAGCCGCCGCCCTCTGTTATCCTGTCAGATATGCTGCCGTTAACTCTTCCATCGAATATTGACAATGTTATTCCATTATAGAAGGCAATCAGTGACCAGAAGTACGCTGACCGGTTGGCTGATCCGGCAAGTAATTTTAGTATACCATCATTTCCAATGGTTTGGAATACAAATGACGAATACTGGCCTGGAAAGCCGCCAAGGCTGTTGATAAACAAACCGTCGTCTTCGACAATGACTTGCCTCCCCACTTTTGCAAATGCAGTTTTTGCCTTCTCTCTTGCTATTTCCTCAAGGGAGTCTGACTGAATTTCAACAAGGTAGATTTGCGAAAAGTCAACGGGAATGTTTCTGGTTGAGAGTATTGATTGGACTTCAAGGAACTTATTTTGGTTTGTGCTTGCAAAGGTTATGTTTTCCATGATCTAAGTCATCCTCGCATATCTTCCGCGCTGCTCTATCTTCCTGACATTTTCTAGAATTTTATCTGTATTTTTCCTATCAGCAACACTAGCATAACCTTCTACAAAGCGAGGAAGGGCTTTTTTTATTGCTATGTGTGCACTAGTAAATACTTCTTTTATAAGTCGGATATCGGTTGCCTTGTCTTCTGTGCGCTCTGAATAGTATGAAAGCCCAAAGTCTAGGAGGACAAGCCTTTTGTTCATTACAAAATTTGAAGTAGTCAGGTCGCCGTGAATAATGTTGCTTGCATGCAGCAGTGCTGCACGGCGACCTATCTCGTAGCATATGTCCGGCGTTAGCGCGTCTCTGACGTTTTGCCCTTCAATTAACTCCATTATTATTTCAGCCTTTGAAGGGTCGACAAAATATACAAATGGAGTCATGACACCTGCGGACTTGGCAGCAGACATGAAACTTGCTTCATGTATCGTCCTGTGCTTTCTGATTGCGGAGTCTAGCTCTGGATGGCGGTAGGACTTGGGTGAGCGCACTTTAGAAACTGCGCTCTTGCTGTCCCACTCTACAATGTAGATGTCGGCTTCTGCTCCTCTTTTTATCAGCAATGGCTGCAATAGTAATATAGTCTTTGCAGTGAAGATAAAAATGTGGTGAGTTTCCACCCAGCACCGGGCGAAAAAATACTCCTTGACGAGGACTGCTCTGAGGACAAGCTCAGAAGCGGTATACTCGTGCTGACTGACCATAGATTGGTATTTCAAAGGACCCAAGGCAGAATAGCAACTCTTTCAAAAAAGGAGACTGAAGTTGCTCTTGACATACCGCTGGATAAAATATCTTCCGTCAGGTCTGAAGGGTTCCTTGTAAAAAAGCTGGTGGTAGTAGTATCTGGAGACCAGATCTACAAGTTTGGTGTGTTTAATAATGGCAAGTGGGAGCGCCAGATAAAGCAGATTGCTAGCGGCGCCAGCTGACATGCACAGTGTCAAGTCGCCACGACTGCTGCACGGTCGACTCTTCCACTCGAACATTCATTTTTGTAGCCAGATACTCCTGCAATGCAGTCCACGCAATCTGAGCACCATTGTCGCCGGCGAACTTGATGGGGCATACAAACAATTTGGCATCTTGCCGGCTGCATACACTTTCAAGCATCTGAGCAAGCCTCCTATTTGCTGCTACTCCACCCACAATCATCATTTCTTTCTTGTTGGTGAACGAAAGAGCCCGCTCGACAGCCTCTGCCAACATTGCAAATGCTGTTTCCTGCAGGGAGTAGCATGTATCTGCCAACTCTGTATTGCATGAAGCAAGCTTGACTGATGCAGTCAGCAGGCCTGAGAATGAGACGTCGTTTCCTTTAATGATGTACGGCAGCTGCAAGTATTTTCCAGCCGACTGACTTGCTAACTGTTCGATCCTGTTACCGCAGGGGGACGCAAAGCCAAGAGCTCGACCAAATTGGTCGAGCAATTGTCCCACAGTGATGTCAAGTGTTTCGCCAAATACGCGCCAACGGCTATGTGAAAATGCAAGTATCATGGTATGGCCGCCTGACACCAGCAGCACAAGCGGGTCCGAAGTGCCTGTGAGCATTGCTCCAAGTTCGATATGACCAAGGGCATGGTTGACAGGCACGAGTGGCTTCTTGTAAAATCCTGCAACTGTCCTTGCGATCACAGCACCAACGCGCAAACATGGTCCAAGACCTGGTCCAGCAGAGTACCCTACAATGTCGATGTCCTTCATTGTGACATTGGCTGATTTTAGAGCATTTTTTAAAATATCTGGCGATGCTTCCATGTGGTGCCGCGATGCTTCGCGTGGATGTATGCCGCTTCCCTCTGGTGCCTTGTAGACATCACGGGCATCAGAAAGCACATCGCCCCTTGAATCAACTACGGAGCACCCAAATGTATGTGCAGTACTTTCAATTCCAAGGCTCAGCATTCTTATTATCTATCATCCCCTGCTTGTTGCTGACGCTATCTTAATTACGTCACCACTTTTCAGTCGGTGGTTAGCCCCGATCCTCTGTTTTGTCCTTGCGTCAACTGCATATAGAAAGCCCTTTGCCAGATCGGCGTGTATTGCTTCTGCAAGATTCTTGGCAGTTGAGCCTTCAGGCAGAAGCCAGACATCAGGCAGAATATTTCCCTTCTTGTCTGTGAGTTTAAACTCATCTTCCACAGGATATACTGCTACCATGTGGAGCAGCTTAAAGCAAGCAATGTTGATAGCTTCCTGAACTCCCGTAGAGCCATATTTTTGCATAAACATCTTGACAATGTCAAGCGCCTTTAGCTGTGGGGCACTTAACACCACCTCGGGCTTGAGATCAAATGAAACATCGCCAGGAAGGTAATGTAGAATGCCTTTTTTGGATGCCTTTCTCAATAGCGCCTCAGCTTCTGAGGCACAGGGAACCAGCTCGAGGCCGCCAGCTTTCATCTTCTTGATGTTATCATCCGCCGAGGGTAGATCAGCCTTGTTGGCCGCTATCACAAACGGCTTGGCTCTTATACGTAGCACTTTGCAAAATCGGAGTATATCGTCGTGACTCCATGCCACAGGCTTTTTTGACGCTAAGCCTGATGCTTGTATTGCATTTGTGATCGCCTGCTCGCTTATTGCAAGACCCGATAAGCGCTTGGCAAGCAGTTGTTCCAGCTTTTGACCTTGGCTCTCGGCTTCCCTTGCAGTCTTACCCCAGTCTCTTCCAATGATCGATTCAAGCCATAGATCAAATTCCTCTTCTACAAATTGGATATCAAATCCAGGGTCTCCGGTTCCAGCTGGAACAGGTCTACCGTTGTTATCTGTTGAACCAGAAGCGTCTATGACATGTATGAGAACATCGGCCTGCCTTGCATCATCAAGGAACTTGTTACCAAGTCCCTTGCCTGCGTGTGCCCCTGGCACAAGGCCTGCCACGTCTACCAGCTTGACAGGAATGAACCTGTTGCCGTCTATGCATACCGAATGGACCGGGTTATCCTGCACACCAAACTCTCGACATGCACAATTTGTTCGAGCATAAGCTACACCTACATTGGGCTCGATTGTTGTAAATGGATAATTTGCAACAGGAACCGCAAGGTCAGTGGCTGCATTAAAGAAAGTGGATTTGCCCACATTGGCCTTGCCTATCAAGCCTATTATCATGTAGCAGCTACATTTTGACTCATCGGCCATTAATGTCTTCTTTCGAAATCTAATAAAATGCAAATATCATAATAATTAGAGTCTTGAACAAGGATGGAGTCAAACTGATCAAGAGGCTAAGACTTAAGAAGCACCCTGAAGGTGGCTACTTCAAGCAGACATACACTGCAGACATAATAGTAAACGTTGTAGGATATGACAAGCCCCGATACATTTCAACAGCGATCTATTACATGTTATTTGGCGACCAGTTTTCAGCTCTTCACAGAGTTAAATCCGATGAATTGTGGCACCATTACTCTGGAGGTTCGCTGACACTGTATGCAATCGATAATGGAAAATTGTCCAAGGTTAAAATGGGGAAGAGCAGAGGCGAAGCACCCCAAGTTGTCATAAAGGCAAACACATGGTTTGCTGCCTCACTCAACGACAAGAAATCATACTGTCTGCTTGGTTGCACAGTATCACCTGGCTTTGACTATCGGGATTGGGAGCTTGGTAAAAGACATGAGCTTATCAAGATGTATCCCCAGCACCGGACGATCATTGAAAGATATACTGCCATTGTTTAATAGTCGCAAGCTCAATTCTGATCCCATTGCCTACCACCACTACAAGTCCGACAGCAGTTTGCATTGTAAGCGGAGGACTTGACTCAGTGTGCTATGCCGCCTCTCTTGCAGTAAACGATGGCTATGATTTGTATTTTTTGACGTTTACTTACGGCCAACGAGCAGAACGAGAAATTGAGCGTTCGCGCTACTTTGCCAAGGTGCTAAATGCAAAAGATCTCAAGGTAGCAGATATGGGCTTTATGAAATCGCTCTACAACAAGAGCAATGCCTTGACAGATGGCAGGCAAGAAATATCACAGGAGTTTTCACCGAGCTTGATCGTTCCCATTCGCAATGCAGTGTTTCTGACAATAGCTACTGCATGGGCCATGAGCATCGATGCCAAGGTTGTTGCCTATGGAGCACACACTGGTGACACTTTGCATTACCCCGACTGCAGGCCTTCCTTTGTCAGCGCAATGAGCGAAGCTCTCAATACAGCGGAGTCAGACAGCATCCTGTCTGGTTTGCGGCAGCAAGTAACGATATTATCACCAGCCGTCATGGGACTTGACAAATCTGCCTTGGCGAGGACAGGCTACAAGATATTGGGCGACAAGATATTCCACACATGGAGCTGTTACTCTGATGGCATCAAAGTGGACAGTGATTATTTGCACTGCGGTTGGTGCGAATCGTGTATAAATAGGAAAAGTGCATTTACCACTGCTCTAATAGAGGACAAGACTCAGTATGCAACAGAAAATTACCTCAGGCACAACAACGAAGCTAAGTGAAATATTCACAAGCATTGAAGGAGAGGGTATACTTTTTGGTACCAAGACAATGTTTGTCAGGCTGGCAGGCTGTCCCTTTAAGTGCCACTGGTGCGATACACCCTATGCGCTCTCAATGGACAGCGGGATTGAGTATTCTGTTGAGAAGGTAAAGGATATTATCTCAAAGAGTCTTCAGCCCAACACATACAAGATCAATTTCACAGGTGGCGAGCCACTAGTGCAGTACGAAGCAGTCATAGAGCTAGCAAAATTCGCCAGACAAAAAGGCTTGAGGGTATACCTAGAGTCGGCTTGCTATGACGCCGCGAGGTTTGCCCGGGTCTTGCCATACATTGACATATGTAAGGTTGAGCTCAAGCTAAGAGATTCCAAGATAGTAAATGAAAAGCAGTACGCCAACCTGCTAAAGAATGAGCTCGAGTGCCTAAGGTACGCAGTCACCGACTCCAAAACTACCTATATCAAAGTAGTAGTAACAAATTCCTCAAACCTTAGGGAATTCAAAGATATAGTATGTGAAGTGTTCAGAATAGCCAGGCCGTCTGAGCTAGCAGGATTTATAATACAGCCAAGTTATAGAGTCGACGAGCCAACATTGGATGTGCTTTTTGGCTTTTATGACACTGTTTACCCTATATACGATCAGGTGCGGGTCATACCACAATTACACAAGATTATAGGAGCCAGGTAAAAAGAAAAAAATGACAACAGACAAGAAAAGTGTCAGCAGAAAAAAGGTTGCCAGGCTCATTAGGCAATTATTGATAGAGCTTGGCGAGAACCCCGACAGGGAAGGGCTTACCGGCACTCCAAACAGGATAGCTGGCATGTATGAAGAGATATTTGGAGGTTACAGGATGGATGCCCAGCTAGACGTCAGCTTTTCAGAAGAGACAGAGGCCGTCATTGCAAAGGACATACAGTTCTACAGCATGTGCGAGCATCACATGCTGCCATTCTTTGGCAAGATACACGTTGCCTATATTCCATCTGGCAAGGTATTTGGTGTATCAAAACTAGTAAGGCTTGTCGAAAAGTATTCTCGGCGGCTCCAGATACAAGAGCGGCTTACAAAGCAGATAGCTGATGAGCTCATACGGATGGGAGTAAAGGGTGCGCTCGTGATAGCAGAGGGCGAGCACCTTTGCATGAAAATGCGCGGTGTCCGCAACGACAGCTCCATTACAACTATAGCACATCGCGGAGTAGTAGAGCAGAAAGAAGTCCGCGAACAGGTGCTGGCGCTCATCTATAACCCCAAGTCTGAAATATCTAGGCTGTAAGGATCAGCGGCTTCTTTTTACAAAAATAAGCCCACATATGCGCGGTTTCACCAGTTACAATATCTCCCGCCATTTTATCACTGTCCGCTCTATCGTTGCTACCATCACGATTTCGAAAACATGGCGGAGAATATAGATAATATCTTGCAATATTACTTAACCTCCAGAAATTCATTAAGAATTTCTTAGTAACTTTTCTTCGTGCAGCTGTCGATATCCGTACTTTTCTGTGCAATATCTTGTGCAAAAATATTTACATAGCATCGCATGCAAAGTAAGGAGGTAATTAGCAGACGAGAGACTCATATATAGACTGTATAATATGTGGCTACAAATACGGCTCAGAGTTATCGGCCTGCCCACGGTGCGGCGTCCTAAACAGTTTAGTTTCAGTGCCTATACCAACACCAAAGAAGAAAAGTGCCGCCAGCAAAGTAGCGACCAGCATAGTGGTTGCAATAGTTGTCGTTTCAGTCATCATCTTGCTTGCTCCCACTCTTTCTAAATTTGTAGTCCAGCAGAAAGACAACCCGGCAATAACAATCTTGCAGCCGCAGAGCCAGCAGCCTAGCACGGTACCCCGCGAAGAGCTTGTGCAGTACGTACTCGACAGAGTAAACAAAGATAGAACCGACATGGGCTTGCTTCCAGTCAAGCTGAGCTCCAACGAGGCTTCTCAGATGCATGCAGAGGATGTTTTCAGAACCAAACAAATATCTCACTGGACTACAAATGGTGAAAAACCCTACATGACCTACACCCAATATGACGGTGAAGGCAGTGTGCAACAAAATGTTGCCATTGCCGGCTTTAGTCCAGAGCAGTATGAGCAGTGTGTCACGAATATTCTAGTGGAGTGTGAAAAGATAGAACCCCTATCCACTATCGAGCAGCTGGAGAATGAGATGATGTTTAATGACAAAGATTGCTGCAATGACGGCCATAGGATCAATATCCTAGATCCACACCATACTCATATGAGCATCGGCATAGTCTATGACCAGTACTACCTTGCATTGGTCCAGAACTTCGAGAACAACTATGGCCTTAACGTAGACGCGAAGAGTAGCGAGATTGATGTCTCAGGCACACTTTTGGACGGACAGCTTGACCATATTGCAATATATTATGACGAAATGCCTAGTCGGGAAGTTTATGAGCAGAACAAAAATTTATTGTCCTATTCTGCGGGCGAGCTTGTATCAATGGTAGTTAAGCCACTGCCTCCAGGCTATTATTATGAATCACCACAGGGCTACAATCTGATCGAAGCCAATAGGTGGGATGATCAGAGGGACTCCGTTGATGTCAGCTTTGATCTTGCAGATGCAGTAGATAAGGACGGCGTCTACACCCTGTTTGCACAGGTTAAGGACGGTGAAGAGATGTTTGATGTGACATCATATTCAGTTTTTGTTAATTCAGAAGAAGATAATTAGTATATTGGATCTGCTTGAAACTTGAGATGATAAGATCATGGCCTGTAACGGTGTGAATTTTAATGACTGACGACCAGCCTTAGCATTTCTCTTGCAACAGTTTCTGTTGGAGGGGTTCTGTTTATGCCCATATTAGGGGCAACGCTTGCTATCCCACTATAACAAACTTCACACTGCCTACAGTACCGCAGACAGGCTCGATATAGACGAAAAAATGCTGTGTTGTGAATCTAGCCTTTTAGTGTTATGTTATGCCTTAGTTTAGCCTTCTTATTTCGACTTCTTTACCTAAGCCTTCGTTTCCAAATACCCTATGTAGATTATCTGCAAGCTCTGGTGCTGTTCTAACAACAACATAGCCCAGATCAATGTTCGTATCGACCGTTTGGAACCAGCTTGGACGATATTCCTCTGATTGGTAACAGAAATGTGTTAGATTTATCATATCACCAACGCCCCTCTTTATCAAAATCTTCACAAGTGCAGTCATTCTTTCGTGATTTGCTACTGCATATCCGTCAGCAGCTACGGTTATTGCTGTTTGTTTCAACATATTTTTGTTATTTTCTTCTCATTATACATTAGCTATCTAGAGTTGTTAAAGCTATCTAAAATAGAATATTGCCTAACCTGCACAGCTTCTACCAAACTATTCTGGTGGAGTCATTGTTCTAAATCTTCTAGATCATCCTAATTAGCATAGCAGAGTATTGCATCATCTGTCTCATTCCTTTTCAAGCACCACAGATAAAAACGCACTTTGCATAATTGCCTATTTCTCACTATGGACTGTATCCAATGCGGGGACAATAATCACACACATTCTTGATGTCACGTCATTTCGTATGATGCAAATCATTTCTCAACTCGAAACCCCCTCTTGTCTTCTGCTCGTCACCAAATACGATACAACGTTGAGCATTTTGATCTCTCTGTAACGAGCCTTTGTGTGTCTGTGATATCTTAGCTGCTCTGCTGCTTTTCTCTTTCTTTTACTTTCAGATCTGCTTGCAACTAACCCAATCTCTAGGCGCATTTGAAGCTAACTAACTGGTATATTGTACAGATTCAGGACTTGGCAGAAACAGGAAGCTGAGAACTGCTGATAGTTCAACTATCAATTTTTCAGTACCCTCACAGGGTCAAGAGCCTGCCAGTTGTCAAGCATGTAGAATAGTATTGAATAGTTACCAGTGCTGAATCCACTATTGAAAGGCTGGAAAGTAGAAACGACAGGCAGACCCCCCTTACATGCTGCTATCTCCTTGAGCCTTTTTATTTCGTAACCTCTGATCCGGGGCACACCAGAGCTTGACTTTACTTGAATGAACCAGCACGTATTGCCACATGTAGCGATAATATCTGCCGGCCCCCTGCTTCCTTTTGACAGAGCAACGTTCCACCCCAAAGACTTTAAGTAGAGAGCGACTACATATTCGGCCTCTCGTCCAAACTTGCTCCAAGAATGCAAAGCAGACTTCATTCACGGCAAGAACCATATAGCTGTTTTTGGCCACAATTTTTTACCTCAGACTCAACAAGATACTTATGTGGAGACAAGATCGTAAATGGCTGTAGCTGTAACTCACATGACTAGTATCTATGCCAATATGAAGGTAGGAGGGTGGGACATTACTGACCTCGTCAAAGATCCTTCCAGTGAGGAATTTAGTCGGTTTTTGAGATCAATCGAAGAGCAGCTTGTGCAATTTGAACAGAGCCGACAGCTCTTGCGCCAGGAGATTTCGCCGGAAGAGTTTGAAGGCCTCATTCACATGCTTGAAAGCATCTCTGAAAAAGTATCAATTGCAAGCGGCCATGCATACCTGAGCTATTATGCCGACACCTCTTCAAATGAGGCATCTGCACTAGTGATCAAGATGGAAAAACTGGCGTCGGAAATCAGTAATAGGATGTTATTCTTTGATTTATGGTTCAAGAAGCAGATCAATCACGAAAATGCAAATAGGTTAATAAATGCTATTCCAAAGGCATATCAGGAACATCTCCTTCATAAGCGGCTGGTCGCCAAGTATTCACTCAGTGAGCCGGAAGAAAAAATAATCAGCACCCTTGAAGTCACTGGCATCGGTGCCCTCATCAAGATATATGACAAGATGACAAGCGGCTTTGAATTTACGATGAAGGTTCGGCACGGTAGAAAGACGATAGAGAAAAAATTTGATAACAAGGAAAAGCTAGTTTCCCTCGTTAGAAGTCCAGACAGCAATAGAAGAGAAGCTGCCTACAAATCATTATTGCAGGTCTATAAAAAAAATAGTGGTGTGCTAGGTGAGATCTACCAGAATATCATCATGCAATGGCGTGACGAAGCAGTTTTGATGCGCGGCTATAGATCTCCAATCTCTGTACGGAACATAGCCAATAACCTGGACGATGCAACAGTTCAGGCATTACTGGCAGCATGTAGGAACAATGTAGACATATTTCATGATTATTTTATAGAAAAAGCCAAGATGTTGGGAATGAAAAAACTGCACAGATACCATCTCTACGCTCCCATATCAAATAAAGCATCTGACAGCAAAAAATTTACCTATGCTAGAGCGGTCGAGAGCGTGCTAGATAGCTTTGGCGACTTTGACCCTCAGTTTCGCAGACTGGCCGAGCGAGTGTTTGACGAGCACCATATCGATTCTGAAATAAGGAAGGCAAAACGAGGTGGTGCATTTTGCCATACCGTGACACCCAGGCTGACACCCTACATCCTCCTAAACTTTGATGGACTTACAAGGGATGTATCCACTCTTGCCCATGAGTTTGGCCATGCAATACACAGCATGGTCGCCTCCGACATGCCATTAATGGTCTTCCATGCGCCGCTCCCGCTTGCAGAAACCGCGTCAGTGTTTGCCGAGATGCTGCTCAATGAAAAGCTAGCAGAAAAGATGTCGAAAAAGGATCGTAGAATTTTGCTCGCAGAGCAAATAGACAACCTTTATGCGACAATAATCCGTCAGGCGTACTTTACGCTTTTTGAAATTGACGCGCACAAAGCGATAGGCGAAAATAATGCTACTATTGATGCAGTCGCAAATATATACATGGGCAACCTCAAGGAGCAGTTTGGCAACTCGATAACATTATCTCCTGATTTTGAATGGGAGTGGCTATACATCCCTCATTTTTACCACACGCCATTTTACACCTACGCCTACTCGTTTGGCAACTTGCTTGTCCTTTCCCTTTACAAGCAGTACAAACTTGAAGGAAGATCGTCCTTTGTCCCCAAGTATTTCAAGATATTGTCTGCAGGAGGATCGAGGAAGCCAGAAGAGCTGCTGATGGAAGCAGGTATTGACATTTCAGAAGAAGAATTCTGGCAGCAGGGATTTGATTACGTACAAGAAATGATACAACAGCTGAAAGCACTTGCTACATGACGACTTGGTTCTAATTGCAGCCATAGCTGGGTCTATGGTTGCAGGTGTCTTATTGCCGGCCACTGGCCGGTTGATCGAGCCATATATCCTTGTGTGGCTTGGTGCCCTATTGTTTCTAAACTTGTTAAGGCTCAACTCATCTGACCTTGTCGCGGTATTTAAAAAACCAAGACAGATTGCAGTGCTGTCAATTATCAAGATAGTTGCATTGCCTGTTGGGATGTATGCTCTTGCATATGTTGTTTATGAGCCTTTTGCTCTACCGGTACTGCTTCTTTCTGGCATTTCCACCGGCCTTGGCGCGCCATTCGTTGTAAACCTCATAGGCGGCCAGCTTCCTCTTGTGATAGGCATGATAATCGTCACCTCTGTTGCAGTGCCATTCGTTCTGCCATCTATTGTCTATGCACTTGCTCGCTCGCAGTTTGAAATACCTTTGCTGCACATGATTTTCTTGCTTTCTATTGCACTATTCACGCCGCTTGCAGCTGGCTGGCTTACCAAGAAGTACTTTCCTGCAGGTTCAAAGTTTGCAGACAAGAATTCATTCCATCTATCTCTGATTTTCATTATACTCATAAACTGGGGCATGTTTGCCAAGTTCTCAGAATTTTTTTATTCAGAACAGACGTTCCTGCTCCAAACTGTGGCAACGGCATTTCTCTGTTATGCTGCCTATTGTCTAGTAGGGTATGCAGGATCCACAGGTAGCCCCCAAGAGAAAAGGGCAGGTCTCATCGCCACGAGCTATGTCAACAACGTGCTTGTTGCCGTGTTTGCATTCCAGTTCTTTGGTTTGCAGGTTGCAGCGCTTGCTGCGCTCTACAACATTCCTTACTATATTGGAATTGTAGCAATTAAGAAAATTATCCCTGCTTCTGGCGGACCACGTTAAAGTGCTTCTTCCTCAGCAAATAACGCATGACTGCAAAATTTCTTCTCTATGCACAAGCCCAGTCGTTTTAATAAGGTTTGATGTATTAGAAAGAGAAATAAGTGACTCTTCATGATCATAAAAAACAGGAAAGTACTTTTCAGCTCAACATCGAATGTTTATCACTTAAGAAGTGGATAACACGTCCTATATAACAAAAAATTAATGACGATTTGAGTCCCTGATGGGATTTTGCACGAAATCTATTCTTGTGAGACAGGCCACAATACTTGATTTAAGCCTCGGCTGCAGTAGGGCCCATTCTCTTCTCTTCTTCGTCTTCTGTTGCAGGTGTTACAGCTCCTTCTGTAACCACCTCTCGTCCTTCTTCTCCCTCAGGTAGGACAATAGATGACTGTATTTCTGGATAAAGTTGAGTTATCATCGCAGGCGTATTGGCCCTTATCCAGTCAGCCATAGCTCTTTCCTCTGCCAAGCTTTGGTTTAATACAGGCACAGCATCTCCGGCATTCATTAATTGCGCCACTTGAAGCAATGTATCATACATTGTAATTTCCGCATTCTCTATTATCAGGTCTTCCTTTGCTGACTTTATTTGTCGTTCTGCAGAAGTCATTGATTTTTTTAATGTATTGGCAAGGGTTCTGGGAGGTACTAAAATAGGCAGTTGTCCAGAATCTTTGGTTGGTCTTGCTCCGAGATTTGTGATAAGTTGCTTTAGCCTATTTTGCTGCTCTTTTGTCACCTCTAAATGTTGTTGGAGCTGCTGCTTTGCATCTTCCAGCTGTGTTTCTTTTATTCGTGATTGCAGCCTTGGTATTGCTGCATTTTCAAACGATAGTGTCTCGTTGAGATATTGAGCTAGTTTCTCTTCAAGTGTTAATCTTTTAGCATTCTGTCTGATAGTATTTCTTGCTCTTCTTGTTTTCTTTTGTCTTTTGCCTTTTGTCGATTTACTGCTCTTGTTGCGTGCCAATTCCAATGCAAGAAGACACTCTATTTGTATTAATCCTTCAAGAATAAACTACTAGTATATACTCTAAATTACATAGACATTCATTTCTTATTGTTTAACTCACAATTTTTTGTAAGGCCCAATGGACTTGTGAGAAAAAATTTCTCCGACTTTAGACACAATGTCATTTCTCAAATAAGGGCTCTGTGAGTTTTGATTCGACATGTAGAGGTAACCATTATAGTGAGCGAACTCCTTGTCCTAGCTGATCTGAGCAATGCTAGTCTGTGTTTGCAGGCTTATGATCGCCAAAATCTACGATGCTATATACATTCTTCATAATGCACTGCATACTAATGCTATGCTAAGAGATAGGAAATGCCAATGTAGCGATCTTTACATGCGGAATCGCAGGATGTATAGGATGTCCGCCACAAGAAGAACATAGAACTTTGCACTTAACCTATGTAAATCATGCATGCACAGGACTACATGTGATATGATCTTATTCGTCTGTTGCATCTAAAATAGCCTTTGCCTGCTTGTAGTGAACGGCATCTATCATTCTGCCTTCAAGTCTTACTGCACCTCTTCCAGTCCCCTTGTCCATTGCCTGGGCAAGCGCTTGCACTACCTTTTTTGCCCACTCGACTTCGCTCTTGCTGGGGCGGAAGACTTTGTGTACTGGCTCTATCTGGCTTGGATGAATTATGCTCTTGCCAGAATACCCAAGGCGTCTTGCCATTGTGGCATCTCGGATAAGGCCATCCATGTCATCGATCTTTTGCCAGATTGCATCTATTGCATGGACGCCTGCGGCCCTCGCATCAATTGGGATCTTTGCACGCACATAAGAATATCCCACGGAATCATGCTCATCGTAATCAAGCCGCATATCGTAAAGAAAGTCAAAGACTCCGAAAACAAGGGCCTTTATCCGTTCATCGGCTCTTGCAATAAAGTAGGCATTCACAACTCCTCTTGCCGTTTCGATTGAAGGCACTAACGCAATTTTTTCAATCTTTCTTTCTTTTTCAAGCGTGACGATATGCTCTTTGATCCGAAGTATCTCATGAGCATCATTGACCTTTGGCACTACTATGCCATCTATTCCCTTTTGCAAAACGGCTTTAAGATCATTAGGTACGAATCCTGACTCAGGCGAATTCGTCCTGACATAGACATTACCGCCGTATTCCTGTCGCCTTGCTATCAGTGTTTCTGCTATTATCCTGCGCGCTGCGTCCTTTTCATTGTCAGGTACCGAGTCTTCTAGGTCAAAGCAGATTATGTCTGCTGCAAGCGTCTTGGCTTTTTCTACAAAACGTATGCTATTGCCGGGAACAAAAATCAGGCTGCGGAACATGAAAAAGGAAAAGAAAAGACAGTGTTTATAGTTTCTGGGGAGTAGTCATAATCTTGCCGAACTGTTGGGCATTTGCCATCATAACGTGGCCTTCTACCATGTTGCTGAATGGCAAGATGGTATCTATTACTGGCTTGATTTTGCCCTTGCTAACCCAATATATTACATCTTCAAGCTCTGCTTTAGTGCCCTGAGTAGAGCCCAACAGGTTTGTTCCCTTAAAGAACAAGAACCGCAGGTCAATAGTTGAGTCATAGCCTGTGGTTGCACCTGTCGCAACAAGTGTGCCGCCCATCTTGAGCAGCGCGACTTCCTGGGGAAACACCGATTTGCCAATGTGTTCAAAGAGTACATCAACACCGGGTTGACCCCCCATCTTCTTTGTTATTTCGCGTACTTTCTTATACCAGTCGGCTTCCCGGTGGTTGACGGTATAATCTGCTCCAAGCTCCATGCACTTATCCATCTTGTCCTTGTTGCCTGCAGTCGCAATGACTGTGCAGTTGTACAATTTAGCAATCTGAATGCCCACCATACCAACGCCTGAACCTCCACCCATAATGAGCACGACTTGGCCCGGCTTAATCTTGGCGCGGCCAACTAACATGTGCCAAGATGTCATGCCCACCATAGAAACGGCTGCTGCATCATTGAATGAAACGTTGTCGGCAATCTTTACAACATTCACCTCAGGAAGATGGGTATACTGAGCAAATCCTCCCCAGAGCGGGCCTGTCTGGAATCCCCATACAAGCCTCTCAGTGCAGTCGAACTCTCTGCCAGAGGTGCATTCATAGCATACTCTGCAGCTCAAATTAGAATGCGAAACTACCCTATCACCAACCTTGATTTTTTGGACATCGGGGCCAACTTCAACTACTGTTCCTGCGACATCACTTCCTGAAATATGTGGAAGTGGTGTCTTTATTGGTTCTCCCCATATGGCCCAAAGATCGTTATAGTTGTAACTTGCCGCTTCAACCTTTATCAAAACTTCAAAAGACTTTATCTTTGGAACGTCAATATCTTCAATTTTGACATTCTGTCGTGGATCCTTACTATATTCTCTGAATACTGCTGCCTTCATACAACAGCAAACACGTCTCACACTTTAAATAGTTAACTCATGCTCGAGCTGTTGACTATACAGGTTAGCTGAGTCTTTAGCGCCTTTCAAACCGGAATTCTTTCTTTGGCTGTTGGATGCGCACCAGCAACTGCTTCAATTCATCATCAGTTAGCGGACGATTGATCCTGCCGGAAGATGCCGCGCTAATAAGGTAATTTTCAACAGTCAGTGCGAGATCCGGTTTGACAAGCCGGATATTCATCAGTCGCTGGCGCGCCTGAGGGTCGAGAACCACCTGCAAAACCCGCTGGCGCATGGCCGCAGCCTCGGCTTCCCGCCTTCTTATTTCCTCATCATTTGGTTGCGAGGGTTGTGAGACGGACATACTCTTATGCGTAGCGTTGTAGCTGCGGCACAGTCTTGGCAAGCTCTTTATGGATTTCAGTAGCTAACCTATCCATCTTTTTCATGCCTTCGCTTGAAATTATTCTGCCCTTATGCTGTACCTTGACAATGTAGCCCGATGCTTCCAGCTGATGAAGTGCATTGCGAATGATGGCGCCGCTAGAATCCTGGTGGTGGGCAAGATTGTATCCAATCTTTTTCCTGCCACCGTAGGCAACTTTCAAGTCGGCAACTCCTAGAGGACCATGAAGGTAGACCTTTCTCAGCAGAGAAGCGCACCTGACGTACCACCAGTCTTTACTTTGAGGAATCCTTTGTACATGCGAGCCTGTCTTGACAAATTGCGACCAAGTCGGGGGATCTATCTTTTTGTCCTTTTTCAGCTGATCAGCCAGTTTGGCTATCAGCTTGTCAGCAGGAACATCATAAACCTTGGCCATATAGTAGTTCGAAAATTTCCTTAGCCCCTATAAATCCTTATTCCATATCAAGATCTTGCGATAGGTATGGCCACACTTTAGGCAGGTAACCCTCACAGCCCTAGTTTTTGCCCTGCCGATCCTAACCCGAGCACTCCGACCTGGCACTATAAATGCCTTGCACCTTTTGCAGTAAAGCTGCCTTATCTCATATGGCAGGTGTATACGCCGGTGCGTTGCTATCTTTTTGGCTTGGCGAGCCTGTTTCTCGGCAAGATGATGATCCTTCTCATGCAACGCATATTCTACAAGCACGTCAATACGCTCTCTTGCTATCTGCTTAACTTTCTGCTTCTTCTTGTTCAATGCGTACAGCAGCAAGTGTATGTGGTGTACCTAATTGATAAGCCTTGATAACTGTTAATTAATTTAAAAAACCATTACTTTTATTGGCAAAGCTTGACGAACTGGAGGAGCTGGCAAAAAAATATACACAACTCAAACAACAACAAGAACAACAAGATAATGCCAATGAAAATGATAAAGTAGAGCTTGCCCGCTTGGCTATTAAGATCATCGATTCAATATCATCTGCTTCCTTTTTTCTTCCGCTTGAAAAAGATACGTTATCTAGCGACGGAACGACTACCTACATATATCAAAATAATGCAACATATCCTGCCATATTTGATTTTATTGCGGAGATCCTTCATATGACAGTGCCAATAGAGATCGGCCGGGTGAAATTTGGGCCGGGTGAAATTTTAGTCACCATCCAAGATAGAAGTGAAGCAGACATTGAGCTTGAACTATCAAGAAAAGAAATGCAAAAACTGGTGTATGCTAGACGGTCAGAAATATTTACGAGACATGCTGGCGCTGCTCCTTAATATAGGATACAGCCGGCACCAACTAGTACGATAACACTTATCATTGCTGAGGCAGCACTCGAGATGATTCCAGATGAGATTGCCCGCCACTCTGCGGTAAGGAATCACTCTCGCAGACGACAGCAAAAATCATCAGCAATTCTGCTTGATAGGAGCTATCATCACGCTGCAATGAAGCGGCTTCCAGATAGCTGGAAGCGGGGCAGACCAGATATCGTCCATTTTGCTCTAATGGAAGCTCTATCGACTCCTCTTTTTATGAATACGATGCTCAAGGTCTATGTTCATACAATAAATGACAAGATAATCACCATTGCAGACAATCTGCGTATACCCAAGTCATACTTTCGTTTTGAAGGGTTGATGATGGGCTTGTTCAAAGACAATATTATCAGAAGCAATGATGATACAATTCTAATGGAGTTGTCCGATGGCACATTTACAGATCTGGTTGATATGATCAAACCGAACAGGGTCGTCGGGCTATCAACGGTTGGCGTCCAAAGCAAAGCAGAAAAAGTGGTTGAGCATGCTCTAGACGCCAACCATTCAATCCTTGTAGTAGGCGGCTTTGCAAAGGGTCACTTTTCAGAAAAGGTCACAAAATCCCTAGGTCCTACATATTCTATCAGCAACTTCACGCTTGAAGCCCATGTAGTAATTGCAAGAATACTGTATGAATGTGAAAAGTTACCTGAAAAAGGCATCGATTATGAAGGCAATGAAAAGCGCCGTCAGATAGGGGCTTGAGAACTTGAACACAATCCATGAAGCTTTCTCGCTTGGCCTGACCAGCAGCCAAACGGAGAATGCGATCATGGCTACACCAAAGGCGCTTGCCGTAACTAAATAGATCATGCCAAAGTGGTTAAAAAAGAAGGGAAGTACACTGAACACCACCATCATCAATGTAGTGCCTGCGATGACCCTAACGGAGGCCTTTTCAGACAACACAACTGGAAGCATCGGCACACCAGCCTTGGTATAGTCCTTTTTGACATGCAAAGCAAGGCTCCAGATGTGGGTTGGAATCCAGAGGAAAACAAGCCCAGCCATCACAAGGCCTATCTCAATGTTTTGAGTCGTTACAGCAATATATCCTATCAGCGCGGGAGCGCCGCCTGAAAATCCACCCAGTATAATGTTTGACTGGCTCCTTCGCTTGAGCCATTTGCTGTAAACGAGGATGTTGTCAAAGAGGCCAAAGGCCATCAGACCAAATGCCCAGATATTAATAAACCACGAGCAGATGAGCGAAATTGCTGCCAATATTAGACCAAATATTAGTGCGTTCCTTGGCGATATCCGCCCCGATGGTATTGGCCGGTTTTTGGTACGCTCCATTATCGCGTCAATGTCGCGGTCATTGTATCCAGTGAGGGTGTCAGCAGCCGCCGATCCAGCAGCCACTCCACCCAGCAAAAGCATCCACGTTAGTGGAGTTATAGGGACATCAAATAGAAGCGAAGCAGTAAGTGCTGCTCCAAACGCCGTGAAAACAAGCAGATACCAGATCTTTGGCTTTGTAAGTTCATAATAGTCCTTGAGCTTGTTGCCAACCGTTATCTGGTGAAGTATTGTCAATTGCTCGGTGTCGAGAATAAAGTGAAATTACTAGTTATTTATATCTTCAAGCTTTTTTCTACTTTGCAATTGATGTAGGATACGCCAGCTCACGGCTTGTCTTGCGCATCTCGATGAATGTTTCTGTCTTTTGCACTCCCTCAATGCGTCCAATCTTTTCTGAAATTAATTGATGCATTTCGTCTAGTGAATGTGCATTCATTGTAACCAAGATATCGAATCTGCCTGTGACCTCAGCCACTTCTCTTACTTCTGAGATTCTAAACAACTCATTGAGCACATTATCTCTTAATTTGGAATCCATATTAATGCCAGTCAGCGCCTTGACGCTAAAGCCAAGTGCCTCATCATTTATGATAATTGTAAATTTCTTGATAAGGCCTCCTTTGACTAAGCGCTTTATTCTGCTATAAACGACTGACGAATTGACGTTGATTTTCTTAGAAAGTTTTGGAACAGATATACTTGCGTCTCTTGCAAGCTCGCTTAAGATTTTGATGTCTAAATCGTCAATTCTTCTCATTCAGAATTCAATTACATCATAAGTTTGGGGGTTAATAAACCTATAAAGTATTGTTAAACCAAAGCATCAATTACTAAATTCTAGTAATAATTGGCTCTAAAAGTTTCATAATCAACATATCTCCTGCGTTAGGAAATCTAGGGCATATAGTGCAGTTGTAGTAATTATTCGGGCAGACTCGTAGTAAGGCACAAGTTCGCTCACTGATCGATGTCTTTTTAGTAGAGAAATTCCTGTATGCTCTATGATAGATTTTGAGGATAATGATAGAAGAGCAGCAGTAAAGCGAATAGCAGAAAAGGAGATCGGGATTGTTAATGAAAATCCTTTAATAATTAGATCGAACGGCTGCGCTGCCTGCCATATCCTTTTTACACTTGCAAATAAAATGAAGATAAGCGAACAGGATGCAGCTGACCTGCTTTCAGAAGCACTTCTTGATAATAATCAATTAAATGACCGGTTTATAGAGCTAGTGGAAAATGTACACATGAAACAGAGAACAATGGGTCTGACCTTTGCACTGAAGAGTAGAGAGGCAAAAGACAGGCGTATAGAGTCCCAGTTCAAGAATACCCTAAATGAAATTCTAGGAGATGCCTCCGATTATGGCAGCGAGATCGTTCTTAGAAAGCTGATTATGTCACAGATTGCCCTCGAACTGGCCCAAAATTTGGGCATAGATTATCACGCTGCCACAGAAGAATTGTACTACTATATGAGGAAGAAAGATACGGAAACGCACACTGAACTTATGCTATTAATTAAATCATTTATTAACAAAATACAAAGAAATAGAAAATAACTTAAGAGCTATTTTCACAGTGTATTGTCCTCCTTTTTCTGAAGGAAGATATATCAACGTAACACACATGCGGGAAATGATCATGTTACCGTTACAGCCTCCTATTCCATCACACTGGTATAGCGCCTGCCGTGCTTGGTTGCAGGGAGTATTATAATTCGAGACCTTCTCCTGTTTACACTTATTGTTCATCCTTTTACTTTCTAGTGGAATGAGACAAGGAAAAAATTTCAGTAAATGCTCGAGAGACAAAATCAAACAAAATAATCATATTAATGTAATGAAGGTCTCCGCTGTTATGATTTAGGTAGAGAGTGTTGTTTAGTATGATAAAGGCTGCTAGTTCGAATTCATCCCTGGTTTTGTACTAAATATCCTCATCTTACGAGTCATGCGCAACTACTTGAAGAAAAGAAGGATAAGATTAATAAGAATATTATTGCATAAGAAATAATGGATATTCTAGCATATATTATTGTTACTATTGATTCTATTATTCAATGTACAACATCAGATCTCCCTTTATTGTGGCAAAGATGTCTTAAAGCAGCAGGTGATTTTCAAAAATTATCTATAACTTTTCTAGAATACATACTGCGTTAACTCATTTCAGCCACATACTTGCTCTTGAATGGCGAAAGCTCACGAAGCTCCTTTACAACACTTAAAAGTACATCAAATGCCCTGTCGACTTCATCTTTTGTATTGTGCATCCCAAGGCTGAGCCGGAGCGAGCCGGTTATTTCTTCATATGAAAATCCCATGGCCTTTAGCACATGTGACTGTTTTTGCTTCTTAACCGAGCACGCAGATCCTGTAGAGGCAGCAACACGATTTTCATCAAGTTTGATTATCAGATCTTCTCCATTCACTCCAAAGAATGTAAAGTGTGCGTTGTTCGGGATCCTCTCAGTGCGCAAACCATTCAGTCGAGACCCCGGTATTTCCTTTATCACGCGCTCAATTAGGTAGTCGCGCAGACCAGCCACATGCTCCTGGTACTGCCTCATTCTTTTGGTAGCAAGCTCACAAGCCTTCCCGAAACCTACGATGCCGGGCACATTCTCTGTACCTGACCGCAAATACCACTCTTGCCCTCCGCCGTGGATTATCGGCGATATTTTTAGGTTGGATCTGATGTAAAGCGCCCCTACTCCCTTAGGTCCATTTATCTTGTGAGATGAAAGGGACATCATGTCTACTCCAAGATCCTTGGCATTTAATGGAAGTTTTCCTGCAGCCTGTACTGCATCAGTATGAAAAAGTGCGCCCGCCTGATGCGCAATTTCGATAAGCTCTTTGATCGGTTGGATTGTGCCGACCTCGTTATTTGCATACATGATACTGACAAGCGCCACATCATTTGAAATCAGATTTTTCAGTTCAGAGGGCCGGATAAGTCCCTCTCCTGTCACTGGCAATTGCATAGTGATAAAGCCCCTGTCTTCCAGATCCTTGCATGGCTCTAGCACTGCATCATGTTCTATACTGCTTGTAATTATCATATTCTTTTCGGGCATTTTGCTTTTGATGTGCTTAGCCATGCCCTGGAGAGCAAGGTTGTTTGCCTCAGTCCCACCTGATGTGAACGTAATTTCACGGGGGGATGACGCACCTATCATTTCCATAACCCTTTTTCTTGCAAGATTTATCGCTCTCGATGTTTCCCTACCAAACTTGTGAATGGAGGATGGGTTGCCATACCGTTCTTTCAGGTATGGCAGCATTTCTGTAATCACTTCATCTGCAACTGGTGTTGATGCCGCTGTATCAAGATAAATATGATAGGAATGTTTGTCGTCGTCGTCAGTCATACCTGTCTTTCTCGAGTTCCCTCAGATAGATATAGGTTGTTACATGAAACAATATATCACTATTCGCGTTAATCCATCAGTTGAGCAGCTGAAGGATCCATGACCAACGGGCTTGTCAACCAGTACTTGGCTGAAAGAAAAAAGAAGGTTAGCATTAACAACAACTCAACATTATGGTGATACCAATGATGACAAAGAGGAAGAAGATAGAGGTAAAGGTAAAAGTTTCAGGGTTTATGGCAAAGACTCATGAAATTGAGTGCCTAGTATAACCTAATTGTCTGCATTGAAGTTGAACAAAAAAGTTGAATGGATCCTCTGTCAAACCAGCATCTATTTTTTTGCCTTCATCACAGCATCCATCTGATTGTAAGCGTCAAGAAACCTAAGACCTTTTTCAGTGGTCATGAATATCTGGGTATCTAAGTCATATCGAAGCAAGTCGCTTTCAGTTAGAACCATTACATATTCTTTCAATTGTGCATAGCTAAGATTTGCCTTGTACATTATCTCGATCTTTTTAGTTACTCCGCCGTTTGCAACTTCTAGAATCTGGCAGATTATCTCAATTCTATTTCTATATCTGTTTCTAGGTGCCACAGCTTATATTTGCAAGAAGTTTGTTATTAAATAACATTATTATATAATATTTGCATAAATAGGCAAATATACGCAGTATTATCCAAATAAAGACGGACCAGCGAGATGCTCCCCTGACAATCTTTTATCTTATCGAGTCCGAATAGCAGAGCAGGCTAGCAGAAAATGAAAACTATTGGCAATCATATTTGTTCTCTCTACTTTACGCTTTGTCTGACACTGACACTGACCATTCTAAAACTAGTGGAATATATTTTTTAGAAGAACCTAATACGAATAAGTTGAACCAATAGCTTTATAAACTATTTGATAAATTTCTTACAGCCTGTAATTCTGGCTCCTCAAAATATAGAGTGAGTTCAGAAAATGAGTTCCTAATTCGTATATCTAAAAACCATTAATGAGAGAATGAAGTGAATGAGAGACCAGCGCTGGGATTACTAATAGTAGCTGGATTTATTGGAACAATATTTGATATACCTCCTGTTTTTGCACCTACAGCAGAAAGCTTCCTCACTATAGAAAGAGCTAACGTATTGAATGATGATGATGAACTCACGGCTACATTGAACGTTGAAGGGCTACTAATTCCAATTAATGGAACTGGAGGAGCATTCGGTTATGGAATTCTTACAGACGATGGAGATGCTATCCTAGTTACCCACACGCACCCAGGAGTACTGGACAGCGAAGCTCAGAGGTTCATCGAGGATCCAGTCTGGCATAATCATTTCGTGAAGCTTGACGATGTGGAGCAGTGTGGAGAAGATCAAGGAGTAATAAACATTACTTGGCAGTCTCCCGGAGTGGTGACAATTGACGATAACACCGCAAGGATCAACGATATACCAACTGATGAATTTGAAGGCTGGGACAGCATAACTGGCGAACCACTATCAATGATGCTGGGCGACGATGTCTCCAAGGTTATTTCATTCAAATTAGATCCAGTCTTTGGAGAAGACGGATTGGAAGCCGTATGTGTAACTGACATAAGGTCAGCAGAGGAAGGAGTGAACATGGATTAGAGTTCCTTGTGTTGTATAGGCTATCACCTGCAGTGAGTGGTATGTCCATCCATCCTGTCGCTACGGCGTTTAGTGCAGTACCTGTATCGTGTAGCAGAAACCTTCGTCATTCCATAATGGGTCATACTGCTATAAACTAGAAAGGACTTAGCTTTAGCTTTTTTCGGTGTCTATAGGGTTTTACCCCTTCTAATCATACCTATCTATCACCACCAGCTTGCCTGTCTTGTATCCTGCTACATCAAGAGAAACGAACCTAAATGCAAGTTCCTTAAGCTTCTTGTCTAAGAGCGCAAGCTTGTCTACATCAAACATCTTGTGCAGCTCGTCTCTGCCCACTTCAATCCTTGCAAGGTCGCCGTGATCTCTTACGCGAACCTG
>DATDKS010000061.1:0-11081 GCA_036519825.1 Nitrososphaera sp.
GAAGTGATAACGCGACATCTTGAATTCGTTGAGTAACTATACAAGATATCTGAGAATGATGTCGATCCCAACAAGGTAGACAGGCAAAAGTTGGACACATGCAGAGTAAGTACCAGAAGATGATGGAGCATGGAATGAGAAACGGAAAATAGACTACATTACAAGGGAAGAGCGGTTCCCTTATTTATATGAGAATACAGGCTTTATGCCGGTAGGGATAGAGAACCTCCTAAAAGAAGGCGATCAAAGACAAAACAGGCATTGTGGAAAATGGAACTCTAGATGGAAAGCCCATTGTAGTCTATTTCGACTTCAAACGATTGATAGCCTGCTGCCTTGACACGCGATGCTATCTTGGTGCTCTCCTGCTTGTTCTCTGCAAGAGCAATAACTGCTCCTCCTCCACCAGCTCCAGTTATCTTAGCTCCAATGGCACCGGCCTTGCTGCATATATCTATTATATCATGTACCTTGTGGTGCGATATGCCAATTTGCTGAAGTAGGATTTGGTTTTCGTTCATAAGGTCGCCTATCTTATCAAGCTTTCCCGATTCTATGGCAGTGACTGCTTGCAAGCAAATGTCACTAGCTTGTTTTGTAAGGCTTTCAAAGAGTATCTTATTTGTATCCTTGAACCTCTTGACACTTGTCACAAGGTCTGAAGTATAGTGCTTGACTCCAGTGCTGGCAACTACAAGAGAAAGCAATCCTTTTGTCTGTATGTTCTTGAAGCTTTTTGATTTGCTGGAGTATTGCATCAGCCCTCCAAAGGTGCTAACATAGCAATCTGCACCAGAAGTCCTCCTGTGAATCAGCCTCTCTGACTGGATCGCAAGCTCGCATACTTTTTGTCTACTGGGGTTGTTTTGGAAAAGCGAATCTACAGCAGCCACTGTTGCAACACATGATGCAGCCGAGGATCCAAGACCTATGCCTGGAGGTACGTTTGAAGAAATACAAACCTCTATTCCTGTCTTCTTCTCATTTCTTATCAATAGAACTTGTTTGATAGCACTGTATAGGGGATCCAAAATAGCTTTTGATTTCACTCCACCTTCAAGCGCATTAAATTGTCCATCATCGCTGTATTTGCCAGCCACTCCGATGCTGGATCTAATGACTATCTTGTCTTCCCCATCTATTGTGGTGTGAGCGTTAACAGATACGCGCTTGTTTATAGCCGCAAGTACAGCGGCGCTACCATATATGACGAAGTGCTCGCCAAAAAGGATTATCTTAGCCGGTGCAGATGCCTTGCCATGGCTCAGATGCGCCATGAGTAGTATCATTCTGAGCGTGTCTCACGCTAGTTTTATTCGTTTGCTGTTGATCTGAAAACTTACAGTTTCCTGTAAGATTACAGAATTCAGTAAGATATCCCTTTTCTTATAGGATAGGCAGCTCTTGGCTAGCGAATTGCTGCTGCTTCTTGACAAGTCCGTACCTGATAGTATAATTGTAATCGTCATTGAACTGTCGTTTAGCAGTTAGATAGTCGAATTCTGCTTTGCTTAGCAACAATTCCTTACAATAAGAATAAGTTGCTTTTATCCGCTTTTGGATTTTACTTAATCGCTTATCCCCTTGCAGACTTGGCTTTAGCGATTTTGCTGTGCTGTTTTAGGCTTTACAGGTAAGATAGGATTGCCTGAGTCAATTCTTGTAACACCAAAAAGTAGGGGGATTGGGCGTTGGCCTTCTTAGCATAATGTGGTCTACCATCTCCCTAAGGTGTTAGCTGCGTTCTTACCAGCCATATGTTGCTCGACTTAAAAAGATATAATATATGGTAATAGTAACTCTACATCAAATAATAGACGAAAGAATTTCATTCTTAAAGGAACAAATTAACCCCAAGAACAAGCCAGAAGTAAACAGCACCCTTCAGATACAGATAGACGCTATTAGGTCTGCTGCCGACGATTTAGAAAAGGTTGAAGCCATAATTGCGCAAAGGAAGTCTCTGCTAAAGGATAGCAAAGACGTGCATGAGTCTGATAGGTTGTTTGCGGAGCTTGACGGCTTGGGGATGGCTGCAGCGGCAAATAGCAGTATACTCTTGAGAATAAAAAGGAAGAAGCAGAAGCAGGCTGTCGTAGGACGCTGTTGTATTATTTGTGGTAAGAAGCTAAAGTTCACTGGAACAAGCGAATACCTGTTGATATGTTGGAAATGTTTGATAGTCAGTCAATGCAGATATTTGAAATGCACATGCATAGTTCTGTGTGGTATTAGGCTTTAAAGCTGACGTGATTAGTCATGCCGCTCTGGAGATATGTCATAGCTTTTCAATAATTGTCTTGTTCTTTCTATCTCCTCGCGTTCGTCGACATAGTCTTTTCTCAAGGCTAATTCAATCGCCGCCAGCTGCCTCTCCAAATTCTTGAGGTGGGTCAAATCGTCTGATTCCTTATCACCAGTCGAAAGTCTTGTGCGTATCGTCTCTATTTCTTTTCTAATGTCGCTATCGAGCAAACACAGTGAATAGCGGATCACTCCTTTGTTAGAATTTCGATATTCTTTTTCACGGATCAAGTCTTCTATACTTTGCTTGGACTTCTTATCCCTACGTGAAGCTTCTCCTGCGTACCATTTAGCAATTTTCCTTATGCGTGCTGGAATCCATTCTAAGTCTTTTGCCATAAGCTCAGCTACCACCTTGTTTGGGCCTTGCTCTTTATTTGCCTCTGAGATCTTTTTGAGAATGTGCTGAAGTGCCTTATCCACCAAGGCGTCACCAATTTTCGGTATATCTATTCTCTCAGTCATACACAAAATTCGCTCTTAAAATGAATTGTTCTAGTCATGTATGCTATACTACTTCATTATAGTTATTCTTAGGAGAATGATATAATCTCTATGCTGGGATTGTTTTATGAGAAGAAAGGGAGATTGGCTGGAAATCGTCCATCAAACGAAGAACTGAGTTAAAGTCGGGTTTGGTGTGTGTATGTATCTCTCTAGTGACTAATTTTTTGGAAAGAACTGTTCGATAGGGAGAATTTGTATATAATAATCAAACCATAGCCTTATTTTTCACGAGCGTAGTTTTCTATTCTGGAAATTACGATAGTAATGTCCCCATTATTGGCTATTGAAATAAGGGCATGTGAGAGAATATGACTAAGACGCCGCCGACTATGCCGATAGATACAGCGTCAAGATATAGACCTTCAAGCTTCATATGCTTTAACTGTGCTACTACCCAAGCTGATCTTTTCGCAACAACAGGTTCCTTAAAAAACCCCACTGAAATCGTGCCGCTGTGCTTTCAGTGCTATGTCTATAAGAGGAAATGGAAATGGCGAATAGTCAAGGAAAAAAAGAGGAAATAGCACTAGCTATTATATTCTTGTAGTCATTGGTGCAATAGGGGTAACAGTAGCACTTGTCATAACCCTATCTGATATCAGACGACAGCGACAAGAATTTAGATCAAAAAAAGAATCCTCCACCTTGCAAGCTGTGCTAGCAGGTTATCAAATCTTGAGAAACTGCAACATTAGAAGATGGCTTAAGCGCTATAGATAAGAACTAGAACTTTCGAGTTTCTATCAGTGGTTGAAAGAAAAGAAGTTCCGCAGAGTCAGCCACCGGAGAAGTACTTTATTGCTAGAGAGGCCGACGAGTTAGCGAAAACTCGGAGCTATAGTAGAGATTTTGCATTATACGTTATGTATCGTCAAGCAATAACAGCAGGAGACAAGGCTAGGGCCGAAGCTTGTATGGACTTATTAGAGAGAGAAGTCATGAATGCCCTTGCCGATCCAGTGTTTTGGGGCTGAAAGAGAAATAATCAAGTCAGCTGAGAGCCTACTTACTACAATCTTTTCTGCTCTAACTCGTCCCAGACTACTTCCCTTAATCCAAGCTTTTTTCTAAAGGAGTTTGCAGTTGCAGGACCAAATCCAGCGTAATGGTTGTTTGCCGCCATGATTGCAAACATCGCTTTGTCTTTCAGTCTATTGACTTCCTCTGACCACCTTTGCAGCTCTGAAAGCCTATCTTTCTGCAACACCCCAAAATCTTTTTCGTCAATGCTTCTATCACCGATAAAGCGCAAGTATATGAAATCGGAAGTTAATTCAGGTGGGGTTTTGATCGTGTCTAACTGACTCCAAGCTAGACAAACGCTATTGTCGGAGAGAAGTTTGTAAAAGTCCTTATTATCAAACCACGACGTATGTCTCACCTCTATCGCATACCTGAAGCCCGGATCGAGCATGTGAATCAATGCTTCCAATTTCTTCAATCCTTCCTTTGCAGTCAATGAGGGTGACAGCTGTAGCAAAAGAGCCAGTATTTTATGACGTAATGGACCCATTACATAAAAGAAATAACGAAGCTCCCTTTCTAGATCTACCAATCGCTTTTCGTGTGTTATAGACTGCGGAAACTTGGCTGCAAATCTAAAATTGTCAGGGGTTATAGAAGCCCACTGTTTTGTCATGAAAAGGTTAGGTGGACTATAAAAGGAAGAATCAATCTCGACAAAACCAAAAACTTGGCTATAGTACTTCAGGAATTCCTTTCGCTCTAAATTTGCTGGGTAAGTGACCAAGTGACCAAGCCATGCGTCGTAGGACCCGCCAGAGCAGCTTGCAGAGACTGACTGACAATGGTTCCAACTTTGTTCAGAAAATGTTGTCATGGCTACCCTATAAGGTAGTTGCAAACTAAGAAATAGAGCATGATATCTATTCTTCCTTACTTACGTCTCACGACTACTAGAAGCCAGTATCAGAAGAATAATTTCTGTTATTAAAGTTTCTATGATTTCCTTATGAGTATTCATGATTTTCCATTATGACGTTTTATTTACCACCAGTCTTTTTCGTCGATAGTCCTGCTACCATGACAGCCACATTTTTTGAAGTCCCTAGGAATAAATCGCCTTCTAGCTTCAGGTGCTGTAAATGTGCCGCAAATAAGGCTGATTTCTTCTGTGCCCCCAGATCCTTACAAAGTCCTGTTGAAGTAGTAGTCCCACTCTGTTGGAATTGCTATATTCGTAAAAAACGGTATGTCTGGAAAGTGGTAAAACAAAAATGACAAGCTTAGACGAAATTGGAATTGCTGTTATTTCACCGCTTATAGTTGGTATTGGCATAACTACCACACTAGTCACAGGGGTAACCGTGACGTTATCAAACGGAAAGTGCTTCACAGCAGACTTAACATTCTTTTAAAAATCTGAAAAGAAGAGAACTAAAAACAAACACACGTGCAGGCGGGGAGCATGACGCCCCGCCGTGCACACAACATGACGAAGATATTCATTTTTCTTCTTCTTACGCACAGCCAGTCTAGCACGCCTATAGCAGAGCAGCCGAACGGACGGACGAATGACCGTATGACTACAGTTTATTTATGGTCAAACTAGTCTTAATATATTGCCTTTTCTTATTTCAAACCTGAAGTTTTGCTTCTTCTCTCTTCCCTCTTTCACCTTTTCATATACAGAGCACAGTCTTTCTCTCGCATGCACATAGCATCTGTTGCAGTTTTGCAACACAGCAGCTGTAACGAACTAAGATAGTTTATTTTATGGAGCCTGCTGCTCTAGAAAATCTTGTCGATTATTTTTTACTGTGTACAAAGCAGAAAATAATAATTTTCCTTATAGCTGAGGGCACATATATCATATGAGCCAGAATAATATGCTAACGACGACAAAAGAAGAAAAAACAAAAATGATAAACAATAATGAAATAATAAGAATATTTATTTTTTTTCCTAGAATTTCAACAAGCTAAGAACAACAGCTCGAGCTAGAGCATAAGTGAGTGGGTGGTTGGTGCGCTAAGACAACAAGCACAGAGTTTCAGACAAAACTGAGCATGGTCTAGCGAGAGTAACATACACGAATTTGTCGCACGCTTGGCGGGGCTTAGTCTCCCTGCTCAGCCGCCACTGGTGGTTGAATCAACTTCCCATTCCTGCAATTCCTTATCAAGTTTAGTATTGACTTTGGTGATCGGTTGCAATGTATCTTTTTGAATGTCTTTCTTGTTCTCTTTCTTACCTTCTCCTTCATCTTCCATATTCTCACTGTACTATTGGCAGAAAAGATTATTGAACATTAGTTATTCCTGCTGTCCTCTCCTCTTTCTTCTACTCATATCGTACCATTAGCTGCAAGGTTCAATCCTGGCCCAAAGGCTCTTCCGTTATCATTACTAATTCTCATAACTGGTGTATCACTTGTTTGATTTCGTTCGCCCCCCCCATGTAACCACTACATTTCCACCACCGGCTGATATTTCTGCGTCTATTGCGTCCGCAGTAGCAGTGTTACTTAGGTTTATTTTGTCACCAAAAGTAGCACCACGGTCTGTAGAGATCCTAAACATTACCTCACCATTTGCATTTGGCGTTCCTTTATCAGTCCACCACACAATGTATTCATTCTCACCTGATATGGCAGTTGATGCTTTTTTGCGGTATTGGGTCAGTGTCGGGGTCAATCCAAGAGTATGCTAATTGAGTCATAGCAGTTGGAGCAACGACGAGGAGAATTGTTGGTGTTTGTTGCCTACATGAGAAAGATTGTTGCTGTCCCGATCAGGTTATTCTTTTTTTGTTCTCGGCACAATACATGATCTCAGTGCCAAGCACAAATGCAATAGATAAAAAGACTTCCTCCTCTTCTCTCGAGCGATATAAGGGAAAATCATGATTGCACTTACACATGCAATATTGTTATCATTAATAGATTTTTTCAGGATTGCGGCAATTATCAAGAACAAGCTTCCACCATGCACACGGTGTCAGTAGGTTCGAGGCTGAAGAGTTTGCAGTCCTCGTAGATCGGCTAAACGCTATATATAAAGACGAGACTTTGCTATTTTGCTTCTAAAGCGGTCATAATTAACAATGCAACCAGACAACAAAGACAACAAAGTCGATGGCCTCAGTAGCACTTTATTATTGTCAGAAGAGGCCAACCAGATAGCAAGAAGCCGAAACTGGACCAGAGACTTTGCGTTATACATTATGTTTTGCAAAGCAATGGCTATAGGCGACAAGGTGAGGGCTGAAGCCTGTACGAATCTGTTAGAGCAGGAAGTCATGAATGCCCTTGCCGATCCAGTGTTTTGGGGCGGAAAAAGAAATAATCAAGTCAGGTGAGACCAAATCAGAATCACCATCATTTGAATAGGAGCAGCAGCAACACCAACAACGGCAACACTATCGCCACTACAGGAGCAGCTCCAACGATAACCCTCTCCCTCACCATTTCACAATGTCTTCAATTGCAGTAGCAGGAGCAGCAGCCATCCTGATTATTTTCTTGGCTCCTAGCCAAATAACACGATAGATACAGCTCAGACTTCAGAAGATTAGATTTACTGCTATATTGGGCAGGATTTCAGTGACGAAAAAGAGATAGTGACTGATTGACATAATATACCATGACGACTTTCAGTGCAAAACTTGTTGGGATGTGATCAATGCGGCCAATGTCGGGGTGCAACAAAGAACTCATGATTACATTCGTAATCTTTGTTATAGGTATAACAGCGACGGTATTATTTCGGTATTCTTAACAACAAATAGTACTGGCTGTAGTTTACTAGATAAGAATTCTTAGAGATAATAAAATAGGTAAAAAGAAAATTTCAAAAAAAAGTTAAGTTAGAAATAAAATCTTAACGTTAATAGCGATAGATCAATTGCAGTAGTATAATCGGCTTAGAGAGTAGGCCAGACACCTGAATCATTCAATGATATCGTTAAGAAGTTGTTGCATGAGGTTGAAGAAAAAAAGAGAAAGACTGTGGTAGCATTAGACCAGGATGCGGTCTTATCAAAGTAAAATGTTAAAAGATCCTTCGCTGCTGAGGGCTAAAGGTTCTTGCCCGCCCTCATGCAAGCAATTGGTTGTCATGCCTTTCGAGGCTACTACTATCCAGAAGTTATTCTGGACGTCGTATCCTCTTGACAGTTAATTCGTTACATCTCTTGATCTACTCTTCGCAGAACAATAACAAAGAAAGAAAAAGGGGGGCGGGCAAATAAATGTCGTCCGCAACCCTCCATAGCCCCAAAGAATTTGCACTGTATTATCTCAAATAAGCTAACTTCTCTGTGTTTATACTGAAGAAGCCACACACAGGAAATAAAGATGAGTTAAGAAAAGAAAAGAACCTGCATTTATCTCATTGGAAGAGTACAAGAAAGCGCCGACTATTGGAGAACAAATTAATCAATGGTTTGCGATGAATCCAAACTATAACATTGGTGAATTCTCTGGCAAAGTATTTAACAACATTGTGGTTGTCGACGTTGACTGACAGGCTGCTGTTGAAAGGATGAATGAAAAACAACCATACCATACATGTTTACAGGCCTCACCAACGCTCTAGATAACACAATGAAGTATCGAACAGGAAGTGGAGGGGAAGATATCATTTTCAGAATTGAAGACTCCACTATCATCGAAGAAATTGTCCCGGCTAAGAATGTCTGGATTGGTAGTGGAGAGCACTCTCTGGCTAGCATATTTGGAAATGACCGCTATATTGTAATGCCTCCGTCAAGACACCCAAAAGGTAATAGATATGAATGCAATGATAAGACTCCAAAGCTAATAAGAAAAGAGGAATTAAACGAGTTTCTCTACTTAGTCACTAACAATGGCACGACATTGAAAAACAAGACGACGGCGGCTCTTAACGAAACACACAACATATGAGAATAGTCAAGACTGAACACAGTCAGTACTAGAAGTTATAGAAGTTTAATAATAATTTGAACGATCTATCTGAGGATTGGATTGAGGCGAAACGTTAGAAATGATTCCTGAAGAAGTAGCGAATCTGCTAGACGAGTTCTTCTTTCTTGCAATCACGTATTATATGGTTAGCGAGAAGGGAGAAGCCTATGATAGGTTGGAGAAGAATTTCATTCATCCGAGTGTTACGTCAGAACAAACGCTCAAACGACTTCGCTCTGGCACAACAGACGAGCTGAGTCAAATCTCAGACCGTCTCAAAGAAATTAGAGAGAAGTTAATCCAGGACCCATATCCCAAATGAGGGGTAGTAGAGTAATCAAGACATAGGGGCCTATGCGCTTGCCAACGCCAAGTATGTAGTACTATATAGCTAAGCTAGGACTCCTTGAGATATTATGGAGTATATTAGAACTAACTAGCTTCTATCACAATATAATAGTGAACTAGAAGTGAAACAATATCGAGAGTGGGTATCAAAGCATGTGATATTCTAATCTAGCTCGTACAATATAGAAGATAGATACAGACAAATAGTACTGCTATCCTATGAGCATACAGTAACTCAACAGTAACTTTGAACCTTGAGCATGGAAATCGAAAAATAGTTAGAATGTATGTATCTTTTCGTTTCCTTTGCTCCATGTTAGATTATAACGTTGTTTGATTTCTTCCCAAGCTTGAACTTGGCCTGTAAAGCGAGCTGATGACGATATAGCCTTCATAATATGTATACGCTTATCTCAATGCATTTGCAGTAGATTTTGTGCGTTTCTGTGACCGTCACCGTCACCAGATAATAATAATATAATATCTGATAATATTTTTTCGCATACCTTATTCTTTGATTTGCAGTCCTGGTAGTAATTCTTTGCAGAAGGTAACCTTAGAATTGTTTCCAATCGACTTCTTCAACGGCAGGGCCGCAGTTATCGGCCGAGACTAGGACGCCTTGCCCTGGCTCATATGAACACTATCGAAGAGTATCCTACTACTGCGCTTATGTCTCCTGTAACGTCTCCACTTGTAGCATACATTAGCAGTTCTCCCCTTGTAGCACCAAGGTTCTTTGCGGCTACCATCATCGTCGCAATCGCCCCGTAGCCACATGCAGAGACATTTAGCCTCTCAAGGACTGTGTAAAACCTGTTAACGTCAAGCGCAAGTATTGTCTTTATGAGCTCTCCATCCTTCCTATGTGCTTCGCTATTTGGTTCATAGTGTGTAAAATCCGAAGATGCTAATAACAGTGTAGAATCAAGGCTATCATTTTCCAATATCGTCTCTGATATTGCATTCCCAAGGTCAAAAGCTATATCTCGCTTCTGAGAGATGAGTATGACTGGTACAATTTTGAAATCCCGCTTGATGTATTGCAAGAAGGGCAGTTGAACCTCCAAGCAATGGTCTCTGCTATGGGCATAATCGTCAAAATCAAGAGTAGATGATCTTCCTCCTATTTCCTCAGCCATCTGGGAATTGACTTGCACGTCGCCAAGCGGCGTCTCCCATGTGCCATCTTTCATGGCAGCCACCCAAGAGCCTATGCCATAGTGATTTGGACCTACCATAATGACATCCTGAAAGTCTACTGATGATACTTTGTAAAAGCCATTTGCAGCAACCACACCAGAATAGATATAACCTGCATGAGGTGATACAATGCCATAGACCTTGTGCTGCTTATCGGTAGAGGTAGCAGCAGAGGTTGGAGTCCTGCCTGGGCCAAAGCGCTGGTTGCGGAAAGATTGGCCAATAAGGTCTCTTAGCTCCGTACCGTTGTCTGGATAAAACATACCTGCAACAGCAGGCGCCCTTCTTGTCAAGATATTCCTCGATCGATTAAAGCCGAAGCAAGTAATATAATTGATAGTTTCTAGTGAAAACCTAGTATAACTGGCATCCGTCATATTGTTAATATTCATTTTCGACAGTTTTCAACCCCTTGCAATCTAGAGAGGTGGTTTACAGAAAATGCAGGACATTGATTACATGTTCTTGCTTTCTGTTCCTCTAGATGATTAGAGCATTAGATCGGAAGAGCGGCAAAAGAAATACGTCGAAATAGGAAGAATAGATAAAACCATGGCTACTGGCGAAATAAGAATTCCAATCCTACCAGTAAATAGTTTCGCCAGGCACATGATGTAGGATGGCTCGAGTTTCCTGACAGTAAAGAGCGTGCGAGGAAAATAAGTCGTTAGCACGACGAGCCACCCGAAATAGATATTGAAATAACAAGAACAACAACTATTTGCTGTCATCTAGCAGTAGGCACGAAAATATGATTGCGAAGATGATTTCTCTGATATCAGACGTGACAAGTTTTTGAGTACAGTGTAGA
>DATDKS010000062.1:0-35800 GCA_036519825.1 Nitrososphaera sp.
GCATTGAGCAGCATTCTATACAATAATGCAAAAAACTCTTTTGGCTCAATGCCGTTTCCCCTTGCGATAGAAAACACCTTAGACTGGAGGTCTTTGGCACTATCCGGAGAATCGGGTAGGCCGGTAAATGGCCTGATTGCTTCGATCAATTCCCGCACTGCCTTTATGTGCAAATCGGAAAGCAATAGTTCAAACTTTTCATCCCTTGCCATGTTATCATCGCCCCAGTTGGATGCCAGTCTGATCTTTTGCATGACATTATCAATCTTTTTTTCTTTGACCATACCATATTTGACAAGTCGGTTGAATACCTTTTGGTCTCGGTTCTCATCATCAGGAGAAAATATTGATGCCTGTTGTGTTATAAAGCGATATGGAATGTGTGAGCCGGCTTGTTTGGGTGGATTGAGCTTGTTGATGTATTCATAGATTCCCTTGATCTTGGTAATCTTGGCCAAGTTGTCCTCACTTATTTTCCCAAAGTAAAAATCTTCATAATAGTCGTATTCGTCCATCAGGGCGGGCACATCATCTAGACCGATGTGACGAGTGCCCGCAATTCGCTTGAGGAGCAATAGCAATATCGATTCTGGCGTGCCATACCGCAGCCACATTTGAGGCGTCAGCACATTGCCTGAAGATTTGCTTATCTTTTTGCCTGCCTTGTCTAGAAACATCTCGTACTTTACATGAAGTGGATGAGGATAACCAACTATTTCATCAGCGACCCAATCGTTTACCCTGACAGAATCCATGATATCCTTCCCGTATGCCTCAAAGCGTATGTCTAGAGCCTGCCACCTCGCTGCAAATTCAACTTTCCATGCAAGCTTACCCTCTCCCCTTGTTATGTCCGCCTCGCCGTTATTGCCACAGCCCTTGATCTCCTGTTTGCCTATCCTGCCCCCTTGGCATATGTAAGCAACTCTTCTTTGATCCGGCATATACTCTTGTGCTACTGCAGTATAGAGCCTTCCGCAATTGCGACATATTGGAAAATAAGGTAACACCTCAGTATACTTGTCCTGACCTACAAACTCGGCTATTTTTTGCCCAATTCTGCTTCGGTTCTTCAATATTGTGTCAATTTGTTTGGTCAATATTCCTTGCTTGTATGCTTCGCTGCCGCTTTGAAAGAGATACTTTATCCCTGCTTTGTCAAGGCCGTCCAAGAGGAGGCTGCTCATGTGCATACCATATGAGGCATGACAACTACCAAATGGGTCAGGGATGGTTGAGACCGGCTTTGCAATGTGATCCTGCAACCAGTTCGGCAAACCTTGGGGTACTCTACGAAGTCCATCCATGTCGTCTGAATATGCTACTAGTTCAGACTTGAAGCCAAAGTTCTGAAGGGCAAGAGCAACTCCATAAGCTCTCACTGCGTCGGCCATGCTCCCGATGTGAGGAATGCCTGACGCGCCAAGGCCGCTCTCAACTCTTACTAGACTCAGGTTACGGCCTAGCTTTTTCTCTCTTTTGATTAGGGTGTCTGCAACTTTATCTATCCAAGTTCCCTTGCCGATCACTATCTGCTCTTCCACTTATTACAACACCTTTGAAACATACGGACCGTCCTGCTGGTAGCCAAGCTTTTTGTAATATTCCCTTGTGCCCACAGCGCTGATGACTGCTATCTTGTCAACCCTTAATTCATCTTTAGAGATGCGCTCAGCCTCCTTGAGCAGGTTCATGCCAAGCCCCCTATGTTGGTAGCTATCTCCTCTGTCACTTCTGCCAATACTGATCGCCTGCCCATAGATATGAAGCTCACGTACTACGGCACTGCCATCTAGCTCTGCCCTGTGCGGTCTTGCCACATTTCTCAACCTCAGGAATCCTAGTATTGTATCCCCAGCTTTGCTTTCGTACGAAAGGAATATCTCCCGGCCTTCAGAGGCAGAGTAGTCTAACCTTCTTAGTATTACTTCGTCTTCTGAAGGATACCTTCTTTGCAGGCCTGTTTCTCTACACCTGATGCAGTTGCACCTATACCCCTGTTTGCTCAACTTTTTTAAAACTAACTGCCGGAGGTTGCCGGTCTTAGGGCCAGCGATGATATCCTCTGACTCAATTTCGCGCTGGATGCGCATTATGCGCACCCATTCCGGCACTACCTTTTTGGTCTCCACAATTATGTCTATGAGCTCGTCCTCAGAGTATGCCTGATATTTGCCGCTACTGTACATCTTGAATAAGCCAGTATGCTCTAGCACGAGTGTAGGGTAAATCTTTAACATGTCAGGTTTGAAGGCATCGTCTTCAAACAAACGCCTGAAATCTTCAATGTCTTTTTCAGGCGAGCTCCCGGGCAATCCTGGCATCATATGAGCGACTATCTTGTAGCCTGCATCCCGAGCGATCTTGAATGCATGGACGACATCATCAATTGTGTAGCCTCTGTTCACTAATTTGTATACATTGTTGTTAAGAGATTGGATGCCAATTTCTATCCTTGTTACTCCAAACTCTAGCATAAGATCTATGTGTGGCTCCTTGCAATAGTCAGGTTTAGTTTCAACAGTGAATCCCACACACCGGTTGTCGGCAATCTCATTGGTAGCCATCGCTTGCGGGAGAGTAAATGATTTCTTGCCATTCAGAGCGTCATAGCACGACTTGGCAAAGTCTCTCTGGTAGTCTACTGGCATGAACGGGAAGGTGCCTCCTACAATAACGACTTCAGTCTTGCCGGTGTCGTGTCCGCGTGATTGTAGCTGCTCCATTTTCAAACGGATCTGTTGGTAAGGATCGTAGCTGAACCTCTGGGCGGCCTTTGTTACGGGCTCGGTGCCTGTATAACTAAGCGGGGTATTGAACTCGATGCCACCAGGGCAATATGTGCACCTGCCATGTGGACATTCATATGGCTTAGGCATAACTGCAATTACGGCAACGCCTGACGCCGTCTTGGCCGGCTTGACCATAAGCAACCGGCGGTAGTGGTTATCTTGCAAATATTGGATAATGTGCTCAGTCCTAGGTAGGGTGTTTAGATGATATTCTGATGCCATCTTCCTGACAATTTTGAGAACTTGCCCTCTTGACAATAGATTCTTGCTACGCTCTATCTGTTCTGCAATAGATTTGCAGGCCTGCAGATAGTTGTTGTTGGCCTCCTGCGCTATTGATGAGAGCAATTCTGGACAATCAACAAAGAACGAATATTAATTTTTGTTTATAGTGTTTCATTTCTACCATCTATTCTAGCAGTAACCTCACCCGTACCTTTCTCTATTTTGCCCACAGCCTTACAGCGGATCTTATGCGTTTCAAAAACACCAATAATATCATCGGTACTTGCCTTTGGAGCAACTACGCAAAAACCGAGCCCCATATTGAATGTTCGGTACATTTCCTTGCTGTCAATGTTACCGTCGACCTGTATCTGCTTGAATATTCCTGTCGGTGCTGGAAGGTCATCATAGACATATCTCATTCGGGGGTTTAGACGGGGTAGTTTTGTAAATCCGCCCCCTGTAATATTGGCAAGACCATGCACCCTTATTCTTTTCTTCAAAATCTCCATTACAGGCCTTACGTAAATTCTGGTTGGGATCAACAGCTCTTCGCCCACTGTCTGCACAAGATGATCAGCAGTATCGTCTACTGAATACTTTGAAAGCAAGACCTTCCTAGCAAGTGTGTAACCATTAGAGTGGAGACCACTGCTTTCAACTCCCAAGATAATGTCGCCCGGCTTGATCATCTGCCCAAGAATCGGCTTGCCCTTAACTACCCCCATTACCATTCCTGCCAGGTCGAAGGCGTTTTCATTATCGCCTGAGATTATATCTTGCAAAATAGCCGTCTCGCCGCCGACTATAGCCATCTTACTCTGCTGTGCACCCTTTACTAGACCCTTGGCAATCTCCTGCAAGAGCCATTCGTTTGCGTGGCTCAGTGCAATGTAATCGATAAACGCGACTGGTTGCGCACCAACGCAAATTACATCATTTACGTTCATAGCTACACAGTCAATGCCGACCGTATTGAATTTGTTCATCATCTGCGCAACAATCACTTTAGTCCCGACACCGTCAGCATGGAGTGCAATTGTTTGATCGGCTAATTTGATAAGACCAGCGTAGTGCCCAAAACCAGACGTTACTTTACCAATTGCACTCATCTTGTGAGTTGCGGATATTATCTCGCCTATCGACTTTTGGCCCCTGTGTATGATATCTATATCGACGCCGGCATCACGATACGTGATTCCCTTGGTCAAGTGCAGCAATTGGTTGGCTTGAGCTGTATAATAAGTAACTAAGCCTCAGAAGTACACATTGAGGAAGCAACGGTCTAGCTGTATGATATACTGCACCATACCTTGAGTCAATGCTTTCCCCGACGGCTTTGGAACAGTATGAATCGATTTCACAGTATCTTAGTAGTAAATGGGATGAAGACTCCGCACTGCATTTACAACTGTGGGAATGGAACGGGTGCCTAGAAAAACTAGCAACTTCAATCCTTCAAATTGAAAGACTATCAACCAGTCAAAACCAACTTTTCACTCAGGCCATTGATAATATCATAAACGGGAACTTGGTTGGTGTAGTATTTCTTGCTACCTAGGTTTCATGGATTTTGAATCGCTTCTTTTGCAGGGTCGAGCTGCTCTCGATAGGTTAACAAACTTCATTTCTAGACATTCTGGCGAGCATACTGAGCGATTTTCTAGATTGCGGGAAAAAGTACAAAATTCTAAAAGGGATGGAAAGACAGATGCTATTCTAGAGCTTTCCGATAATTCAAAGTGGTTTGAGGGTACTCATGAAAGACATTTTAGGGGAAAATCTTAGAAGATTTGTGGCACATAAGCAGAGCATTTTCTGAAGGACTTGAAACATATTCTAAAGTTTACCGTTTAAGTCAGGATCAAGATCAAGTTATGCTATATGACAGGCAATCACAAAGAGTCCCTTTTTTCAATATAGCATATGAAAGGGGGAAGAACCTTTCGTTTGTAATCTTAAACGTACTGGCATTGTTCACCACTGGAAAAATTTTTTGTTTAGACCTTTACAATCCAAACTGGAAAAATAGATCATTTCTAATAGCTCGTTTTGTCAATATGTGTTCAGAGCGGATTAGGATTCCATTACTCTCAAAGATGACTTTGTCGGGTTTTCAGTATACTGAAAGAGACATGGATAAAGCAATCATGGCAAATGCTATATCATTTACCATTGCATTCTCTAGGAAAGTCAAGGGCTTAGGTAAAGATGGCTGGACCGAGGTCGGTCAACTTTCCGATGGAAAAATTCTTTTGGTGAGATAAAGTTAGCACGCAGGAAACATCAGTTCAAAGTCCGAGTTTTACCGATATACTCACAATTGACAGGCATTTACATTCTCGATGTCAACGCGTTAATAACGTAATAGCATCGTTCTAGAATAGATAGCGTGATGAAAGCATCGTTGTAAATAATATTAGGATCCTTGAGATGATAACTTCCCAACGATAACATTACTTTATATAGAAATTTGGTGAACTTACCATTGTTACAATAAATGGATGCACGCAATATTGGTCTTCGCAACATTGAGGTTGCAGACACCAAGATATGCTCAATTGATGGCGACAATGGGAAGCTTATCTACCGAGGCTATGACATTCTTGACCTTGTCAACCATTCAACTTATGAAGAGAGTGCTTATCTGCTCCTTTTTGGCGAGCTCCCAACCGCAGAGCAGCTAAAGGACTTCAATCGTAGGCTGATAGAAGCACGGGGGATGCCGGAGCCTCTCATAAGGAACTTAAAGAATAGGCCTAAACGCGCGCAGCCGATGGACATTCTTCAGTCGTGCGTCTCTGAACTGGCCGATTATGACCTAAATATAGAAGATGCCTCCAAGGAAGCCCACATAAGGCGAGCAATTATACTAATTGCTAAAATACCTGCAATTGTCTCCGCTTGGAGCCGGGTTAGAAGCGGCCATCACGTACTTGATCCTCTCGAGAAAGTATCGCATGCTGCCAACTTTCTATACATGCTTAGAGGAGTCGAGCCCTCTCCTGAAGAGGCAAAGGTAATGGATATTTGCCTCATTTTGCATGCAGAGCACAGCTTTAACGCCTCTACATTTGCTGCACGCGAGATAGCCTCTACTAGGGCTCATATGTATGCCAGTATCGGCGGTGCTATAGGCGCACTTTCTGGCGAGCTGCATGGTGGCGCAAATGTACAAGTGATGAAAATGCTGCTTGAGATAGGCGATCCTGCCAACGTTGAGAGATGGGTCGCAAACCGCCTCCGATCGGGCGGCAGGATCATGGGCATGGGCCACGCCGTCTACAGGACGACTGACCCGCGAGCTGATATTCTTGCAAGGCTATCGGCACGGATCTGCCGTGAAAAGAACAACAAGTGGTATGAGATCACCAGGCGCGTTGAGGAAGCTACAAAGAAATGGATGCTTGAGAATAAGCATCAGGGAATATATCCAAACGTTGATCTTTATAGCGCCTCAGTCTACTATAGCATGGGGATCGCAATCGATCTTAACACACCTATCTTTGCAACATCAAGGATAGCAGGTTGGTCAGCCCACGTCATTGAGGAAAAGTTTGCCGAAGCAGCACCCAAGCCTGCCCTCTATCGTCCAAAGGCAGTCTACGTCGGCAAGTACTGCGGCCCAATGGGATGCGAGTATACGCCCATTTCAAGCAGGAGCAAGTAAGAGCAGAGAGCAACTGTAGCCGCGGCCGACACTGCTGACAATAGCACCGGATCAGGCGGAACAACTTCATTCTAGAATATACTAGCTAACTTTGTCCTCTAGGTTTCTTTAATCTCATATTTCTTTCATATCTCATTTTCAAAAATGTATCCGCAGTTCCTCTAAAAGTCAGCAGAAAGCGTGATGCATAATTTAACAAGGCAGTGTGTGCGTGCCCCACTACTAAAGTAATTATTATTGGTTGATCTTATCTTTCAGCCACTCTTTGGCCCTCCTCTCAACCATGTGCTTTCTCAGTATTATCATTGCCATCTCGTAGAATGTCAAACCGTTCTTCTGCGACTGGAAATCGATCCATTTCAGCCCTTCTGCCAGCTCCGAGTCTTTCTCTGACATCACAACGAGATCGTCTATCATCTCCATAAACTGATCATCAACGCTGTCTTTAGCCCCTAGCATCTCTCTGCAGTGTGCTGTAGTACAGTTGCGATTTTACATAGTGATTCAAGCAGTATTGACACTTTGAATATATTATATTGACAAAGTTGTGGCAAATTCCTTGAAAACTTCGTTCCTGCATTCAAAGACTTAAAATACATCCTTCAATTGATTTTACTTTGAATGAATAGCAAGTGCCTTCTCTTATTGGTTAAGGAGGATTTGTAGAGTGAAGATAAAATTTGGCTTTACTCAAGGGCTAAATGTTGCTCGCCTTGGATTAGACGAACAGCAGATCATGACTGCAGCCCAGATGGCAGACAGACTAGGCTATGATTCCATCTGGGCTATGGACCATTCTAACGTACCCCAGTGGAAGAATGCAGTTGTCAATGACGCGTGGCTCTTGCTTGCCGCACTTGGCGCAGTCACCCGAAATGTTGAACTTGGGACATGCGTTACAGATGCAATCCGCAGGCATCCTTCTGCTATCGCTCTTTCAACCATTACACTTGACAGGATAACACAGGGAAGGGGCATACTTGGTATCGGGGCAGGCGAGGCCCAAAACGTGGTTGACTTTGGAATCGAATTCAACAAGCCTGTCTCGAAATTCAAAGAACAGCTCGAAGTCATAGAGCGCCTATTTGAGTCTGATCCGGAACACAGGGTGGACTACAACGGGGAATACTACAAACTGATAAACGCGTGTCTCCAGGCAAAAAGCATAAGAACTCCAAGGCCGCCAGTTTACATAGCAGCCGGAGCTCCAAAGACACTACAGCTGTGTGCCGAATACGGCGACGGCTGGATTCCTATTGGCTACACCCCTGAACTCTTCACCCATCATGCCAATGTCATAAGGGATCATGCGAAGAATCGTGACCGTGACCTAACCAATTTTCAATTTGCAAACGATGTCGACATTTACTTCACAGAGGATGGCGAGGAAGCCTGGAACAAGATGAAAAATGCAGTTAAGGTGAGCCTATACAAACCCGAGCTTCTAAAGGTGCACGATATACCGCAGGACTCTGAGTTTGATTTCCGCAGGTATTTCACTGAATATGCAATGAACAAGCCGGAGTTAATGGAACAGATGAAACGCGCCGCACTGAAGATACCCGACAGGGTAGCGCGCAGTGCAATTGGTGTAGGTAAACCTGACGACGTGGTTGCAATGTTAGAGCGCTTTATCAAAGCTGGAACAAACCACTTTATAATCAGATTCTGGGGAGAAGGTTACTTTAAAAATATTGAGATCTTTGGATCCAAGGTTATCCCATATTTCAAGGACGAGGGCAAGAAGTGATATAAGAGCCGTTTTTCTTTTAAAGCTCGTAACGAGTTATTGACCTTCTTGCATCTTCTTTTGAACGTAGTTGTGCTACTGCCATCTACATAAATGAGTCAAGCGAGAGGGTTTTCTCTTTTCCATTCTTGCTGTGTCCTACGGCCTCAGCATCAAATCCTATACGCAATAATGCTTCAGCGAATTCTTTGGCGAACCCGTGAAAAGTATAGATCTTTTCAGGCCTACACTGCCTGACTGCCGCTAGCAGTTCATTGTAGTCACAGTGATCAGAAAGCGGCATCACATAGTCAAGACCCATCATGTACCTGTAACGACTGCCTATTGCCCATCCAGTGAACCCGATAGTTACAGCGCCGTATCTGCTCTTCATTTCCTTCAAAAATGCACATCGTGAAGACATAAGGGGAGCAACCATCACCCATGGTCTGTTCTTTGCCAGAATCCCCTGTTCCTGAGCCTGAGAGTGAGTCATAATACTTTCGAGCTTTACTCCAAGTTCAGAATAAATTGAATTGATCTTAGCAACAGAGTCATGTATTATAGGATCCCAATGGCCGAACAGCTTTGTCAAAAGTTGGGCCTTGCCTAGGGTATAGCCCATCAATATCACGGGTATACCAAGATCGTACATTTCGGAAATTATCTTGTTCGTCTTGTGTATTATTTCTGATATCTGCGGAAAGATATATTCAGGCCGGCCAAAGGTCGACTCAATTATCAATGTCTTGGCATGGGGTACCTTCGCTGGCTTCATGAAGGCACGCTCTCGCATTGATATATCGCCGGTATAGTAGATGTCCTCGCCTATCAAGAGGCCACGTGACCCCAAGATATGCCCAGTATCTAAAAGCCTAAAGCCATCATAATGTTCGGCGGGGTCGCCAATTTTGTAGCCCCTCGCCTGTGCAATTAGAGCAGTCTCCTTTGAGGCAAGCACCTGAGTTTTATTCTTTTTTTCTCCACTACGCTTGTGTAGGTGGTCAACGTGAGCGTGAGATACAAACGTAAAATGACAATCGGCGGGGCGCGAAGGGTCAAGCGCGATTGCAGTATCAGTGTGCTGTACCATTATGCCTGACTGGCCAAGACCAACTTTCGCTTTCATTATGAGCTGTCATGCTTAGAGGACATGAGTATTTTAATATTTAGCCACTAAAAGGAAATTTAAGAGTAACTTGTGGTCTAATAATCCATGAGGTTTGGCTATAGCAAGTCACGGTACGGTCACGTACATCGCATTTTAAACTCAAAATACCATTTGAAGCGGTTTCACAATCGGTCCATGTCTGCATCTCCAAATGGACAAGCCAAAAATATAGATGGATCGATAGAAGTAAAGCTGCCAGATATGGTGGGCGTTAGGGAGCTGAAATAAAGCTATGATGTATCTTTAGATTTGTTGGCAGCATATTGCGAGGGAGTAATCATCAATTCTCTAACAAAAGAAATACTATCTAATTCCACCAATTTCCTTGGCGCACAGGACAAAGCATGTTGCCATGATAACCTCATAACTATGTTTTAGATAAATTATTATCTACTGTCAGGCGCAATATATGATACTCTGAGTTCCACCACACGATAATAAAATATAATCTCTTGTAGATCTGGTTTCATGATCACCACTATGCAACATTAGAAAACCCGTTACAATAATGATACCAGGACTAGCGATGTTTAAGAATGGGCTTGCCACAATTTACAAGACACTTGATCAACCTTGGAGTGCTAATCTCCGGCAGGGGAAGCAACCTGGATGCAATTTTGGCTGCGATAAAGTCAGGCAAGATAACAAATGCCAAGTTGGGCATTGTAATTTCAAGTAAGGCCGGGATCGCAGGGCTTAAGATTGCTTCAGAAAAATACGAGGTACCTACAAAGGTGATACCTCCTAACGGCTTGAAGGGCTGGAACTATGACCAAAAAATAGCTAGTGCACTGCATGATCAGGGCGTCACTCCCGAATCAGGGCTTGTCTGCCTTGCTGGTTTTATGAGGATAATGAGCCCCGAGTTTGTGAGGCAGTATAGGATGAGGATCATGAACATCCACCCTGCCCTACTGCCTGCATTCCCAGGACTCCATGCACAAAAGCAAGCACTTGACTATGGCGCAAAGGTTACCGGTTGCACTGTCCACTTTGTGGATGAGGAGATGGACTCCGGACCTATCATACTTCAGAAAGCAGTTCAAGTAAAAGAGGAGGACGACGAAGAGAGCCTGTCATCAAGGATACTTGAGCAAGAACATGAACTGTACCCAGAAGCTGTAAGGATGTTTTGCGAAGGAAGAATAAAGATAGAGGGCCGCAGGGTTTCAACAGTCTAGGCCGTATGTCCGTCTAACCGCTGCTTGAGTATAGAAAAATACTTGCCTGCCTCCTTGAGTGCTGCAATCAGCGCACGGTCGTCATCAATCACACTCACGAGTGCCTCAAAGCCGTATGCCGGCACTTGACCTTCAAGGACATCTTCTTGTTTAGACATTACATACAAACTAGCACCTTATGCCTAAAAATGATTGCTGTCTTTTCTAAATATTGTAGTTGCTGCTGTAATCACGCGCCCAGGGATAAAGAACGCAAGATAAGGGCCGCCTGAACCAAACGTGTCTGAGGCAAATCCGGCCGCTATTGGCCCGGCCATCCACCCCGCCCCAAAAAGAGTGTTGTAGAATCCCAGTTTTGAACCCAGATGTCCAGAGGGCATGTTCATTGTCGCAAGCCTGAAGGATACAGGGTAAAAGATGCTAGTCGAAAGGCAGAATAACGCAATTGATACAGCAAACGACAGAACGGACCTCGATGAAAAAGAAATGATCGTGCCTGCTGCAGTAGTCAAAACAGCTTTCGCAAGCGCAGGCACACCATACTTCGATATCCTTGTCACAAGTAGCAGAAGAGTAACAAAACGCGAAATACCACAGACGAAGAACATTAGCTCGATGCCTTGGTTTGAAAGCGATGCGTCGCTCATGTACGCCGGGTACACTGCAAGCACTACTCCAAAGGTCATTGCATAGTAAAGTATTACCCCCGCAAGCGTTGGGTGGGTGGCCATTTCCTTAGCTAGGTATACAGAGTTTGCTCGAACCTCCAGATCTTTTTGAACAGCCGGCCAGCCATAGGAACGCAAAGATACAGATGGGCCAATTCCTACCGCCATGGTGAGAGCAGCAAGCCGGAACAGAGCGTAATAGTCAAATACGTTTAGAACCAGTTTCCCAATGAGGGGCCCAACCATGAAACCTAAAATCCAGGCTGCAATGAATACAGAAATATTTCTGACGCCTTTCTGTTGTTGAATTGATAGATATTATAGAACCTCACAAGCAGGCCAGAACAGAGCTTGAGCGACTACGGAAGCGTGTCCTGTAAAGCATAATTTCTCGTATTGATTGCACAATAGAAAGAAGAAAAATTGAAAATGCATTTAGTGGGATGCCGGAGAGCAGAACATACGACTTGTTGAGCATTTCTAGCAAGATGCTGACGAAAAAGGGAGCAAACAAATAGGGAAGATAGTTCACCGTACCGAGTATCCCCACTTGTGAATAGTCTGCTGCAAGCTGCTCTCTGGCAAATACTGGTACCATGGGAGAGTGTATGCCATACGATACGCTTACAATGGCGGAGCGTATGGCAATGAGCAAGACTGCGCATTTCATTGCAACCCTATTATTATTACTTGTATGCGGCTATGATGACCGCGCCGCCCATCATACCCTTATCAAACTGCACGTGCGAAAATTTTTCCTTCAATATGGACTCAAGCTCTGAATTCTTCGGCCAGCGTAAATAGGTACCATAAAGCGTTTTGAATTTCAGTCCAGCCTTGCCGGCTATCAAGTAAGCAAATATTGCAAGAAAATATTTTAGATATGCAGAAACCATTGCCCTTAGTACAAGGTTGTCGGGCTTGCCGAGGTCGATTATTATAAGTCGGCCGCCAACCTTGAGCACCCTATGCATCTCCTTTATAGCCTGTTGAAGGTGTATTGAATCGCGAAGAGAATAGCCGCACAGCACGGCATCAAATATTCCCTCGCGGAAAGGCATATATTCAAACACACCGGAACAAAGCACTGGCTGCGAACCAATCAAGTAATTATTTACATTGGCAAGCATCTCGAGCAGCGGATCGTACATCACAACCTTTGCCTCGCCTCGAGCTTCTGCAAGTGCTAAACGTGACATGTTACCGTAGCCGGAGCCGGAGTCAAGTACGATATTGCCAGGGATTACTCGACCTCTAATGCCTTGTAGTCTATACTGTTCGTCTCTACCCAGCGAGATGACCCTGTTGACCTTATCATAAATTGGAATGATTGCACGCAATACCTCTATCACCTCAGTCCAATAACGGCTTCCAAGACCGGACAACTCGCTGGCAGCTTCCATAACGCCATTATTATAGCTAGTTTTGCAGCCTCCTTGGCCGGTTCTTATCGCAATCGATTTCACGATCAAGGCCTATAAGCGGTCTTTCATACTGCTTGCAGTTTGAGCCATTGGGACTCATAAGGGTCCGCAAATACCATCGAGCAGCCCGGATTTGGAGCATTTATCTTGAGGCAGGAGCGTTGTGTTAGCCGGGCACCAATAAAGGTTGATCGAGAACATGTACCCCGCAAATCAGCAGAACTATTGAGTTTTTCTATGACAAGATATTGTATTATCGTATTGTGGCAAAACCTGACTGACACCCAAATATCGGCTAAAGAGATAAAAGTTCACTTCGAGAGTTACTTGGCGTCGACGTCGCTTGGCAACCTCCAGAAAGACAGAAAAGCAATTATCTTGCTTTTGTCTATGCGCCTCCAGGTTGATAAACTACCGCTGCCCGAAGTGTGGATCTCTACATTCGGTTGGAGTTGACAAGATATTTGATGGGCGCCTGATATTTCGATGCTCCAAATGCAATATTTGCGCACTAGTACCTACTGCAGGCGGTACAGACGAGGCGTACCTTGAGTTTCTCGACCGCTGTGAAAGTGGGGCCGGCATTGCATACGCCGACGACCTAAAACTCCTGATGCAGCAAGAGAAAATAATTCGGCCTCCTGCAGAAATAGATGCTCTGGTGGCTGCAGCTAAAGCCACGGGGGATCCACTGCTTGAACAGACGCTGCGCTCCCAACAGGATTATATCGTCGACTTTCACGCAATAGATGACTCCCCGCCGGAGCTTGGTTCCCAGGTCGACGATATGCCAGTGGACGAGGCGATAATAACTGTCTTGAAAGCAAAAAAGATCGACCGTCTTTATAAATTTCAAGAGGAAGCGATCAAGAGAATCCTTCAGGGAAAAGACGTGGTAATTACCGCGCCCACCGCATCAGGCAAAACCGAGGCTTTCTGCATCCCGCTTCTCCAAGAAGTTGCAGAACAACTATCGCGCTTTGGATCACTTCGCATTGGCAAAGGTGAAGTATCTGCAATTTTTATCTATCCGACAAAGGCACTTTCACGCGATCAATTGCCAAAGATAGAAGAGATGGCAAACCCGCTTGGTGTTAGGGTAGCAGTCCTCGATGGAGACACATCGGAAAAGGACCGCAGAGCCGTAATAGAGTCGCCGCCTGATGTCATTATCACCAATTTTGACGTGTTGCACTATCACATGATGCATAAGACACAATTCTCGCGCATTGTCAGAACTGCCAGATTTCTGGTAGTCGACGAGGCGCACGTATACACAGGTATCTTTGGAGCCAATGTACACCACGTCATTGGAAGGCTTGAGAGGCTTACGAGAAGGAGACTCCAAATCGTCGCTGCCTCTGCTACATTGCCAAATGCTGCTGAGTTTTGCCAGACACTTTTTGGAAGGCAGATGCAGGTAGTTAACAGCAGGGGCAGGCGAGGCAGAATAAACCTTGCGATAATATTTCCTTCGCTGAGATCGTACAGGTCATTGATGCTAGACCTCCTAAGGCAAACCACAAGGAGAAAACATAGGACTATCGTTTTTGCCAGCTCGCATCTTAGCTCCGAGCTGATGGCCTTTTACGGAGCGCGCCAGGGAATTAACATCAGAGTTCATCGTGCGGGACTGACATCGGCTCTTAGGAAAGAAATAGAACAAGAGTTCAAGTCAGGCCAGCTTATGGCAATATCCGCTACACCGACGCTTGAACTTGGAATCGACATTGGCAGTGTGGATGCAATAATTTCCAATATTGTGCCTATTAACCGACTTTTTCAGCGAGTAGGCCGCGCAGCAAGGCGAGGCCAGCAGGGGTACGCATTCCTCGCACTGGGCAATGATCCGATAAGCCAGTATTATAAGATGCATCCAGCAGACTATATGAACGATCATGAATGGGCATACACTGATCCGTCAAATCCATTCGTACTGGAGTACCAAGTACTAGCAATGGTATGCGACAGGCCGTTGTTGATTGCAGAATCCAGGCAGGTATGGGACATACTTCAGAAACTTGTCTCAAAGGGTATCGTCAAGGTGGTTAGAGATAGGTTCGTGCCTGACCTGAGGGACGCATTGAAAGTACTTGATGGATATAGCATACGCGGCATAGGAAGCAGAGTCGACATCAAGTTCAACAATAAGATTGTAGGCGATCGAGCATTGCCGCAGGCTCTTGAAGAGCTTCATCAACACGCAGTATATTTTCTTGCAGGTCGACGATACAAAGTGCAAGAGCTCCATTTTGAGTTAAATAGCCAACCCTATGCGGAGCTTGCACCCATTCCATCAGACTATCCTTATTACACTAAAGCCTTGACAGACGATTGGCCATCTATTTTAGAGATATACGAAAAAAAAGTAGTTTTCGAAGTAGAAGTAGCATATTGTTCGCTCAAGATCCAAAAGAGAGTGCTCGGCTATTCCAACATCGAAATTGGTCAGGATGTAGTGCAGGGAAAAAAAGTGATGTTCGACAAGCCGCTCGAATATGAATTCCTTAGTAAAGGGCTTGTGTTTAGAGCACCTAGGCCGGCACACATTCTACAAGCAGTTGAAGACGAGCAGTACGTGGAGATGAGTGGCTTTCATGCCTCAGAGCACGTCATAATAGAGGGAAGTGCTATGATAACAGGTGGTGCATCGCAAGACCTAGGTGGCATTTCACTTGGGTCTTCGGGATTAATATTCGTCTACGACGGTAGCATGGGTGGCAATGGAGCTAGCAGGATATTGTATGAGAGGTTGGACAATGCTTTTGAACGCTCGCTCCGCATATTATCTGAATGCTCATGCGTGAGCGAAAGTGGCTGTCCTCGTTGCACCTATTCGTACCGATGCGGCAATAATAACGAGTTTTTGCACAAGCCCGCTGCGATTGAAGTAATGAATAGAATAGTGGAGGGTGAAAAAACCAAAATAGGCGAGAAGGTTTGGGGTGACAGAGCTCTTATCTAACGGGATAACGTTTAAGAGTGATTGTAGATGGCTCTAAATAAAATTGGAAGAAGTCGTCAGTACTACTGCTACGACTGCACGTACAAAGTGGCAGACACTGGAGCATAAGGGCGTTGCCTTCCCCCCTGAATATCAGCCAAGGGGCATCACAATCACTATTAGAGGGGAAAAACTGGCGCTCAACCGTGATCAAGAAGAGATTGTTTATGCTTGGGCAAAGAAAAAGGACACTCATTACGTCCAAGATCCCATCTTCCAGGATAATTACCTGAGCGACCTCCAAAAGCTCCTGCCAAAGAGTGATAACAACAACATCACGATAAAGGACATAGACTTTTCGATGGCTTACAAGCTTGCTGATGAAGAAAGAGAGATTAAAGAACAAGAAAAGGAGAGATACAAGACCCTTCCAAAGGAGGAAAAGAAAAGTATCGCCCAAGCAAAAAAGGCCGAACGCGAAAGACTCAAGGCCATTTACGGTAAAGCAGTAGTCGATGGAATTGAAGTCGATATCGCAAACTGGCTGGTTGAGCCGCCGGGATTGTTCATGGGCCGCGGGCAGCACCCGATGAGAGGTCGATGGAAGCCGCGGGTCAGGCCTCAGGATGTTACGCTAAATTTGGGTGAAAACGCTCCAGTGCCAGAAGGTAACTGGAAGGCGATCATCCACGATCATTCTTCTACATGGCTTGCTACTTGGATAGAGACCCTGACGGATAAGCGCAAGTATGTGTGGCTACACGACTCGGCAGCGCTGCGCCAAGAAAACGATAAAGCCAAGTATGATAAGGCGAAAAAGCTGGCCGAGCACGAGGGCAAGGTTCACAGAGAAGTGAGGCGTAGGATGATGAAGGGAGATGGCAAGGTAGCTACGGTTGCATACTTGATACTAAAGCTTGCTATGAGAGTCGGTGATGAAAAGGATCCTGAAGAGGCTGACACTGTTGGCGCAAGTACACTTAGAGTCGAGCATATTGAGTTCCCCCAGGTAAACGGTGTGCAGGTCGTAGAATTCAATTTTTTGGGCAAGGACAGCGTCCCATGGCAAAAGAGACTGGAAGTAGATTCGGAAGACACAAGGGCACTTTACAACAACCTGAAAAAATTCATGCAAGGTAAAAAGCCGAGTGACCCGATATTTGACGGTATAAATTCCCGCAAGGTAAATGCCCTCTTGCAGCAAATAATGCCAGAGCTTACTGCCAAGGTCTTCAGAACATGTATTGCGACTAGAGTGGTGCAGCTGCAGCTATCAAAGGCAAAGGTCGACAAGACCTCTTTGGAAGCGCAGAAAATATATGCAGCCAAAAAGGCGAACCTTGAAGCTGCAATCACGTGCAACCACAAAAAGGGGATCGATCCCAAAAACCCTGCGGCTAGGAAGGCACTAGAAAAATTCGAAGAATCGATCACCAAAAAGAGGGAGGCAATAACCAAGCTTAAGGCAGATCTTGCAGCCAAGAATTGGAAGACAGAGCTCCAGAAGACGCGGCTAGAAGATAGGATAGAAAAGTTACAAGTGCAGCAGTTGCTTCAGCAGGAGACCCGGGATTATAGCCTTGGCACATCTCTTCGAAACTACATCGACCCGCGGATTATGAAGGCATGGCTAAACTACGTCGAGCTTGACTGGACTAAAATATATACTTCAACGCTGCAGCGTAAGTTTAAGTGGGTTGAGGACTACAAAGACAAGAACTTTAGAAGATTTTATCCTGAGATAAGGAACTAGGTAGGTCAGAAGACTTATATCGTTTTCAGCTTTCCTTTTAAGCTTGGTAAACTCGTTTTAATGCTATCTTTATATCATTGGAAAGATGGAGCGGGGTTTTTCATTCCCGGTATGCTCTTTCTTACCATCATTATTGCCGTAATCCCTGCCTCTGCTCAAGAGCAGGAAGGGCAGAAGGAAGGCAATACTTCAGCCTCATCACTCTTTATCGCACTCCTTGCAAATGGCGACGCGCTTGTTGAACATAACGTCGGCATAGCGGATCCTCTTGCGCAACAAACAAGGATCAAGCTTTTTGGAGACGACATCAATGACCTTATCGTCGTTGACTATGAGGACAACCCGGTCGAATTTAAGAGAGGTGAGACCTCAAATGAAATTGTCCTCAGTAGGCCAAACGCTTCAAACCTTAAAATAAGTTACACCACATCCGATTTTTTGTCCAAGGACCGAAGGGAATGGATATTCAGTCTTAATTCTACGATCAGCGTCTCAGTCAAACTGCCTCCAGATAGCATATTGACAGATCCAGGGGAAAATCCATCAATAGTTCTTGTAGGCGATCAGCAGCTCCTTACATACAAACCTGGCAATATACGGTTCGTGTATGTAATAGGAACTTTAGGCACACAAGAGCAAGCAAACATTGTCATAAAAGCAGCCGAAACCACTATTGTTCAGTTAAATAACAACCATCCCGGCATTGTGCTTACAAGTGCAAAGGATTTGCTTCAGAGAGCGATAGGTGCACGTGATGGCAGCATGTTCACTGACGCTGAAAGATTGGCAGATCAAGCAAATGACGCAGCTATTGCCACAGGTAGGGAATATGCTGCAGCCCAAGAAGCACTTGCCGGTGCAGAGGCGCAGATAAACAGCGCCGCAGAGAGCAGAGACTCAGATAATGCTGTCATTATGCAGATGCTCGATCAGGCAAACAACGAATTTGCTAGTGGCAATTATACGGAAGCCAGAAACTCTGCACAAGATGCTGTTACAGCACTAGATGCCAAACCGGCACAACCAGAAATACCAATACCTCTGATGATTGGAGCAATTGGGGTAGCAGCGGCTGCGGGAGGGATCAGCACCATAGTATTGTTGCTCAGGAAGAGGAAGAGACACTCAAAGTCAGTGACACAAATTCTGAAGGCAGATGATCTACAAGACGCACAAGCTAACAACGAGAACGTCACCAATAGGTCAGCAGTATCCCAGCCTACTCATTCAGTAGCACCAGGGGAACGCATGCAAGATCCTTTAGACGTAGAAGAGAACCAGGAGATAGCAGAATCGCATGGGGAGAGTAGCATTCCGCAAATGCCCAGTTCTATATCTGATTCGCAGATAGATAGCTCTATCCTTTCTCATATAGTTGGCAACATACTTGTAGAAAGACCACACTTGCGGCCTGAAGACCAGCAGGTGCTAAAGTTCTTGGCAGAAAAGGAAGGGGCCGCTTTTGAAAGTGAGGTCAGAAGCAAGTTTCAGCTACCTAGGACTACGATATGGAGGCTGGTCAAGAGACTAGAGCGCGAAGAGCTCGTCGAAATACGGAAGGCAGGAGGTCAGAACCTTATAAAGCTCAGGTTTGAAGACAAACAAGCTTAGCCACGCTTAAATAAAACAGAATGAACAATTAGATATGAGCGGTTCTTACATCCCAGACGATATTTCTGCACTGCTATCTTCACCGATTGAGTATTTCACAAACACTAATGTGGCCATCTTAGAGGGGGACAAATTCACTGACCAAGCATTAAACCTCATGAAAGAGAGAGACGTGAGAAGCGTCCTTGTATCACACGTCGGAGAAGTAGTGGGAATCGTGAGTAAGACTGACATTCTCTTCAAGGTGATGTCACAGGGAAGAAACCCGGATAAGGTTAGACTCAGGGAAATAATGACAAGCCCAGTTCTTGCCGTGGGTCCACACAACACGGTTCAGGAAACCCTTTCGATCATGGACAAGCATATAGTAAGGCAGGTAATTATTAGCTCCCATTCCGCTGTGCTTGGGATGGTTTCTCGGGACGATATCTTTGAGAAGATCCATATGGCTACAGTTTCCACAGCACATACTGCTATCAAGGGTACTCCCGTCTGCATTATCAATCCAAAGGCGATAGTCTACATGAGAGATGTCAGTACTGCCAAGCTTATGTGCCCATACTGTGAATCTCCGTTTGATACAAAAGAAGGGCTGTCAAACCACATCGACAGGTTGCACTCAGGGTCGGGCGTACTTGAGGGAGATGTACGTCGAATGTTTGAATGACTTTAGCTTATTTTTCGGCGTCGCCAGTTGGACGCCACGATGCCGTCAATAACATTGGGATACTTGTGTTACACTATGCGATATATCCTATGCAGTTATGACAGGGGCATACTCCTACAACGGATGAAACATCCTAGATCCCACGTCCCATGAGAATATTCGATTAGGAGGTTAGAGGGCTCTGTCGTATTAGCAGTGGAAAACACATATGTTTTACCGATTTCTTTCTTGTTTAAGACGTGCTGGCATCCATTGTTAGATTGGTGCAATTTGGAACCTCCACCATGGACATGTGTCTATGACTGTTTCATTCTCATCGTCCACGATATCTCGGCAAGGAGAGCGCATGACAACCCCGTAAGAAATTATTGTGTTTACCGTCGTTGATGCAGCCATGCGAACTCCGGTCCTGCAGTGTGCACCTCCAAGCAACTTTTCCTACTGATCAAATTGCCAGTGGGAGTGCTTTCAGGATTATTGTTTTATTCTCTCAAGACCGGCTCAGCTTGCCCTCTTCAATCCATCATTTTGCAATTGGCTCCATAGGAACGGCGGGAGTTGATTGACCGATAACACTCAGTGCCAAGGTAAGCAACAGAAAAAAATTCAGCATCCTACGACCAAAGTAGTGATAGTGCGGTTGTTTTCTTGCCATCCATATTCGTCACGTTATTCTTGCATAACTTATATTATGTGCTGCTAAAAACCAGTGGCGTTATGCTTCGTGCCGGGGTAGCTCAGCTTGGTTAGAGCGTACGACTCATAATCTCATCTGGTAAGAAATCGTAAGGTCGCGGGCTCAAATCCCGCCTCCGGCACCTTTCTTTATCATCAATACGAATGCACTTCGGATTTATGCTCCCGAAGATACTTCTTCTTCTTGAATCGTTCATTACACTTTTCGCATTTGAAAGGCTTTTCAAATTCTTCAAGGAACCGCTTCCTTCGTTCTTCTGCTGAATCCATGACTGGATTTTGATTATCAGCATTGATCATGATATAATCGAACTCTACCTTTTTTGCTTATTTACTTTAAGTAAGATGATTCTGTAATAGCAGCTTCTAAAATGAAAATGGACGTAGTTTGGGTTTGTGGTAAGAAGTACAGCTATTAAAAAGAATAGAGATGTCGACTAACTGGGACTTTGATGATCCAAATCTAAGCGGGATCGGAGTAGTCCTGGCGATAGAAGTTCAGGTACAGCAGGATTATCTCAAATTTGGGATTCATAGTGCCTGTCTTTTAAGACACGATTATATATGATCTCCAAAACTAGTCTTGTCAGTGCCGTCGTAGCTCAGCCTGGGAGAGCACTCGACCCTTTAAGGGGGTGAAGCTGAAGACCGAGCTGTCGTGAGCTCAAATCTCACCGACGGCATTTTACATCTGTTTTGTCGCATTTGTGACTATTCTCGCGGTGTTCTCAATAATCAGTCCAGACGAAGCCAGATGGTTCTTGGCATCAAATATTGCCGCCAATTCCTCCTTTGATAAGTGTGCTGAAATATTCCGGTCTCCACAGGAAGCATCAAAAAAGTGCTCGCCGCTTTCAAGTGCAGAAAACGCCACTCTTTGTATGTCCCGATAGGCGTCAAAGCGAGCAACTCCTTTTTTTATTAATGCATCTAATATAAATTCGGCGTAAATCTGGCCCTTTGTCATTTCTATGTTGTATGCAATTCGCTCTTTGTTTACTTTTAGCTCTTGGATCACCATAGTCATTGCGTTAAGCATTTCGTCGAGCAGTATAGGACCCATTGGAAGCGCAAAGCGTTCATTTGCCGAGTTTGAAAGGTCGCGCTCGTGCCATGACATTATATTTTCCATCGATACACTGACAAGCGATCGCAGTATTCTTGCAAGCGAAGAGACCCGCTCGCTTTTTATTGGGTTTCGCTTGACTGGAACAGCGCTGCTTCCCATTTGGCCTTTCCGGAAAGGCTCGGCTACTTCACCTATCTCTGTCCGTTGCAGATTCCTGATCTCTACAGCGACCTTGTCAAGCGTGGAGCCAATAAGTGCAATACAAAACTGTATCTCTGCAAATCGCTCTCGAGGCACAATCTGCGTTGCAGCATCTACAGAGTAGAGACCAAGCTTCTGAGCAACAATTTTTTGTACTTCGAGCGCCTTGTCACCCATTAACGAGCCAGTACCAACTACACCAAGCGTCTTGCACAGAAGAAAGCGCTTTTTGCCTTCCTTGATGCGCTCAATATGCTTGGCCATTTCCACTCCCCACACTGCGAATTTTAATCCAAATGAAATGATGCTCGCATGTTGCCCATGCGTTCTGCCTACAGCTGGCACATCCTTGAACTCAAGCGCTCTATCTACTAAAATGTGCGCAAGCTTGGCTACCTTTGATTCAATTATTGAAAATGCCTCACACATCTGCATACAAATGGATGTGTCTATGACGTCATTGCTTGTTAGTCCATAGTGTATCCATAGCTTGGATTTGGCTGAGAGTTGCTCGCTTAATGCCTCTACCATTGCAGCGGTGTCATGCTCGCTCACTGACTCCAGTTCACCAACTCTGGCGGGAGTGATCTTGCCCGAGTGGGCTCCCTTTGTAATTTCATCCGCTGCATCAGCAGGGATTATACCCAGCTGTGCTTGCACCTGCGCAACAGTCGCTTCGAAATCAAGTTGATACTGCAGTCTTCTTTCATCATCAAAGATCTCGCGTATCTCTTTGCTTCCGTAGCGTCCAGAGTCTATCGGCAGTATTGGCATCAGTCTCAAGATAGAGCGACGAATGGGAGAAAATAAATCTTCTTGCCAGTGTATAAAATTATGCGTGTTGCTATATAATATCTGTGTATATATCATCCTGCACGGCGGGTGACTCTAAGAATCACCTACAAGCGCGAGAAGTTGATGAGTAAGTAAACGTTTACCCCCATACTGGGCAAGGCTTATAATTACTTCACAAGGAATAGCAGTAACAGAATTGGATGAACTTATCACCAGGAGCGGCAACCATAGAGTCAAGAAGGTAAGTGACCTTGTGTATAGAATAGAGCCTGACGCGGCCAAAGGTATGAGAGTCCCAGTCACCATCTATGCTAATGAATCGTTGATATCGAAAATGGTGACCGACAGGACGGTTGACCAGGCTGCAAATGTCGCCACGCTACCAGGTGTCAAAAAGCATGTGGTTGTGCTACCTGATGGCCACGAAGGCTATGGCTTTCCTGTCGGCGGCGTCGCAGCAACTGATCTGGAAGAAGGGGTGATCAGCCCCGGCGGGGTAGGCTACGACATCAACTGTGGTGTGCGCTTGATAAGGACAAACCTCACAGAACGCGAGGTTAGGCCGCAACTAAAGAACCTGGTCAATGAGCTTTTTAGGTCAGTTCCCTCAGGCGTTGGAAGTGAGGGATCATTCAAGCTAACAAAGACAGAGCTTGATGAATTACTAGTACAAGGCGTTAGATGGGCTGTTAGCCATGGATATGGCACTGAGGATGATGTGGAAGCGTGTGAAGAGAGTGGTAAGATGGAGGGAGCAAACCCTGCGGGAGTATCAGATACAGCGAGAAAGAGGGGCGCAGCTCAACTTGGCAGTCTGGGCTCTGGCAACCACTTCGTTGAAGTGCAAAAAGTAGACAATATCTTCGACGAGCGTGCGGCAAAGGCAATGGGCCTCAACCAAGTTGGCCAGCTGACGGTGCTTATACACTGTGGCTCACGCGGCTTCGGCCACCAAATATGCACTGATTACTTGCGTGTTTCTGAATCTGTGCTACGAAAATATGGCTTGACGCTTGCAGACAGGGAGCTTGCATGCGTGCCCAACAATTCTAAAGAGGGAGAGGAGTATCGCAAGGCAATGTATTCTGCTCTGAACTTTGCATGGGCCAACCGCCAAATGATAACACATTGGACACGGAAAACATTTGAGCGCATCTTTAATTCAAAAGAAAGTGCCCTTGATATGGATCTCGTTTACGATGTGTCACACAACATCGCCAAGGTGGAGCGCCACAACGTTAATGGCAAAGGCACCTCTGATTTAGTAGTCCACAGAAAAGGTGCCACGAGGGCTTTCCCTGCAGGCATGGAACAGATTCCAAGCAAGTACCGGAGTATCGGGCAGCCAGTAATAATACCCGGCTCGATGGGCACCGCTAGTTGGATTCTGCTCGGCAAACGAAATTCACTTGATCTCAGCTTTGGATCTACTGCACATGGCGCTGGGAGGATGATGTCGAGGTCTGCTGCCAAGCGAAGCTATACCGCCGACGGCGTGAAAAGTGACCTAGAGTCAAAGGGAATTTACGTCAAAGCGCTCACAAAAGAAGGGGTGGTCGAAGAGACGCCAGAGGCCTACAAAGATGTCGATGCCGTAGCCAATGTATCGCACTCCCTCGGGATTGCGACCAAGGTAGTGAGACTCGTGCCAATAGGAGTGATAAAGGGCTAATGCCGTCTGAAGACCCCGACATTGACATAATCAATGCGCGCAAACTAAGGGAGCTTCGGGAAAAGGCAGCTGCGATGGAAAAGGCTAAAGTCAGCCGCCAGCAGCAGCCAAAGTCCTCAAGAGAAATAATATATCCCTACCTCTATGATAGGGCAGACCAGGTACTAGACCTTGCTTACGGGCAGTATCCTTCCCAAACTGAAGCAATAGTTACCAGAATTGCCAGACTTATTTTGGCTGGCGAACTAACTGACAGGATATCAGGAGGCGAACTCTTGGCACTTTTCAGGGGTGTGGGCCTTAATATAAGAGTCAACACAACGATCAAAGTCGAAGACAAAGGCAAGCTGATCTCGTTTTCTGAGAAACTCAAACAGCAGCAGCAGGAGCAGCAGAATGAATCGCCTTGATAATGGGAACATTTATCCTAGATTTTCAGACAATTGACTTTGAACCTGATGCCAAGATCGCAGTTGATATGCTCTCTGACTATCAGAAGATATGCCAGCTGGAAAATTCGTTTGCTCTGGACCCGCCAGTACAGAGCCTCGGCTGGTCATTTGCGAAGATGCTTCTGGCCGGTCAATTTGTGGAGAAGATATATGCGCATCAGGCTTACAAAATAGAGGCTTCAAAAGGCAAAAAACTTGATGATAAGTTCATTGCGTGGCTTCAAAAGGAATTGAAAAATAGAGGCTGTGGCGCGCAGATAAAAAAGGCGCCAGAAATGAAATCGATCTAGACTCTGCGTCCTCTTCTGCCGCCTGGCTTTCTTGTAGTGTCGTGTGGTACAGGAGTGACATCGTCGATCCTACCGATGCGAAAGCCTGCTCTTGCCAGAGCCCTTATAGCCGCCTGAGCGCCGGGACCAGGAATTCTAGGACCTACTCCGCCTACAGCACGGACGCGAATATGCAGGGCATTGATGCCCTTTGCCTTAGCCGTTTCAGCGGCCGCAACAGCAGACTTCATAGCTGCGTATGGCGACGACTCATAACGGTCAGCGGTAACGTGGCGTCCGCCAGAGCTGAATGAGATCGTCTCGCTTCCACTCAAATCAGTAATATGGACAAGTGTGTTATTGTAACTGCTAAAAATGTGAGCTACTCCCCACTTTGTTTGGGTAATATCGCCTGTAGTTTCAGACATGCACTTGAACTTGCTTCAATAGAGGGTTAAAAACCTTGTCGCTTATGGAAGTGCATATAGCCCCTGTTCTCAAGCAGCTTTTTTCCGACAAAGACGTTACCAGAGCCCCTTTGCACTCTACCTATGACATGCAGACTAATGCCTGCTTTCCTTGCTGCAGCCTTGGCCTGCCTTATCTTGGTATCTGAAATCGTCGCCACGATCTCGTACTCTTCACCACCGTAGAACACCAGTCCGTGGCTGTCAAAGCTGTTATCCAGAGCGAAATTGTCCAAACCTTCTACAGCCGGAGTGCTGTGAATTATAATGTCGACTCCCTTACTCTGGCTTGCCAGTTCATATATGGATGCTGCAAGTCCATCACTTGAATCGATCGATGCTGAAAAGTATCTTGCAAGCGCCAACCCGAAGCTCTGCTTTGGCTGGGGCTCGAGCACAGACTTCATTGCGCGCTTTCGGAATATGGAGCTGGCTGTAATTGCGTTTTGCAGCAGAATTGCCAGACCTGCAGGGGCAAGGCCAAATGCTCCTGATACGATGACATAATCCCCAGGCTTGGCCCCACTTCTTGTCGGAACTTTGAATACGGGAAAGCCAATCATGCTGCAGTCAATAACAAGCTCGCCAGCTTCGTTTGTGTCCCCGCCCACTATTTTAACTCCAAATTCCTTAGAGGCAATAGCAAAGCCATTAGCAAGCCCTTCGATATTTGGCCTCCGCATGGAGTAGACGGTTGGGATGCCAAGCGAAATCACCGCTGCATATGGTCTGACCCCCTTGGCAGCAAGATCGCTTATGCATGCGACGACGCTTTTTCGTGCAACCTGCCATGCTTCCATGCCAGGCGGAATATCGGTCCTTGCAACCAGCATATCGCTTTTGATAACAATTCCCTTATCTAGCAGCGCCACGTCGTCAAGGCTGCGAATACCAAGCTTTTTCGCAAATATCCCGATGATCTCTTTTTCATCTAACTTGGTCATACGCTGCTTGAACCTTTTCACTTGCCTTCTTGTAAATGGCATATACCTTCTCACCTCGCGATTCGACGGATATCCTGATCGCATGTTCGGTGTTTGATGGCCTAATCAGTACCCATGTGTCTTCGTCCATTATCGCCTTGACACCATCTTCTGTCAATATCGAGTACGACTCACTCTTGAAGATATCAGGCAGCTTTTCGATCACTGCTTGGTGCAGGGAAGTATTAGCTACTATCTTTGATCGTATTTGTGTGAATTGCGATGCGAACTTCAGACATTCATCTACAGTATTCTTGGTAAGCGTAGAGATCGTTGCTGCAGCCAAGAGACCATCGCGGCACATGTTAATCTTAGGCATGATAAACCCTGCACTACTGCCCTCGCCACCTGCGTCTGCATTCACATCAAGCATCTTGCTGACGACATTTGCCTCACCCACTTTGGAGTATGCAACAACCTTGCCATCGCTCTTCTGGATGTATTTCTCTATTGCAACACTTGTGTCGATGCTTGTCACAAACTTTTTCAAGCCTATCTCGAGTGCCCGTGCTATACACAATAGCAGCGTTGAGTCTGGGCTCAATTTTTCGCCTTTGCTGTTGACAACTACAAGCCTGTCAGCATCTAGGTCAAGCCCAAAACCATGGTCGAGTTTGTTTGCAGTTACAAGTGCGCGCAGGTCTGCCAGCTCATCTGCAGTAGGATCCGGACCCCTTGATGATATGCCTGCAATGCCATTGATACTATAATACTTATGTCCTAACCTCTTGAATAGGCGTTCTGCATAGCCGCATGCTGCGCCCCCGCCTGCATCAATTCCCACTTTAACGGCCGCAGTGTCGCGCTTTGTCATCTCTGCAACATCCTCAAGATACCTCGAGTAAATCTTAAACTCATTTCCAAAGACGCCCCGATGTTCGCTTGTCATCTTGAGCATTTCCTCTAACTCGTGCTCAAACAAGCCCCTGCCATCGATTATGAACTTGAGCCCATTCCACTCTAGAGGGTTGTGAGATGCTGTCACTATAATACCAGCACCATACTTCCGCGCTTCTCTAAATGCCGCAGGGGTGGGCGCAATGCCAAGGTTGTAAACATCTACACCCGCAGCCATCAGGCTTGAAGTCACGACTTCAGCAATAATGGTGCCAGATGGACGGGTATCGCGAGCGATTACACATTTGCTAGACTTGATAAAACCTGCAAACTGGCCTGCAAACCTGTTCACCTCGTGAAGGTTGAGGTCTTGTCCGTAGATGCCTCTGACTCCTGAAATCGATATTTTCACACCGAAAAACTGCTGTTCTCAGCGTTATTTATTTTAGCGTGAAACATTAAATAACGAGGAGCTGAAGTTGCCTTTGTTTTGCCCTAGTAGCTCAGCCTGGCAGAGCGAAGGTTTCGTAAACCTGCGCTCTCGGGAACGTCTAACCGAGCAGCAGCGGCGAAGACCTTAGGCCGTGGGTTCAAATCCCATCTAGGGCTCTTTTTATCATCATTCTCACTATCACCAAGGTTGACAGCAGTAGAAACGAAACCTCGCTCTGCCAGCTGAGCTACTAGGAGGGCCTTATCCGATTCGACAGTGTTTAAGTCAAGGTCGCGGAAACTTGCGACCTCGTCGCGTAATTTTGCGACCTTCTGCTTGAGATGATATCGAATGTTCTTTCTTTGATTGACTGTAAACTCTTTGGAGCCTGTCAGGTATGCGCGTTCATTCTTTGATAAAAGTGATAAAACCATTTGTCGAGGCTGCAGGATTATCTGGAAAGAAAAGCATCAAAGACAAAAAAGATTGAGTGTTGTGATGTGGTTGTCGCCGCAGCTTCTCGCAGCGAAAAAAGTCATCATTGACACGTATTAAGAAGTGTGAGATTCAATCTGACCTTTATTTCGACTGTATTATATAGGAGGAAAATAAAGGCGTTTTCCTTGTTAACAAGGCCGCTTACGTAATAGGCCTAGAGAGAATATAGCCGATAAATAACGGAGTGCATATAAATAAGATACCTTATGTCAGACAACAACAATAACAATAAATTTTCTGCAGACCTTGTCTCAAGTAGATGCCAATTCTGCGGAGAATCCTTTAGTAGGGGAACAGACTTGTCGCTTCACTACAAGGAAAAACATTCCGACGAAATAGGCAAAGAGGGATAACTATAGTTACAACCTGCATTTTTCCAGTTTGGTAAAAGTGAAGAACTGATTGTGGGTATGGCTAACTAATGAAGAGGGGCACTAGTGGTGGTGGGGGAAGCAGCAGGCTCCATGGGCTCATTCTTGTATGAAATCTTGAGCCAAATTGGAGTAATTATAGTAGTGGCAGCAACCATGATTATTATTGCAGTGTAAATGTCGTCACTCAAAGCACCTGACGAGACTCCAACACCAGCCACAATCAGTCCTACCTCTCCTCTTGATACCATACCAATGCCTACCCTCATTGCCTTTGGTCTATTCTTGAGAAAGATTATAGACGGCAAGCCTGTCCCTATCAATTTAGTTACTACAGCAATCGCAATCATTATTCCTGCTATGAAAAGTACGTCTAGATTTACACCTCTTAAATCCACTTGAGCGCCGATAATTGCAAAGAACAAGGGTGCAAAGATTATCTGCAGTTTGTCAACATATTCGTGAACCTGCTTGATAATCCTTGTACTTGCTACTGCCATACCAATTGCAAATGCGCCTACAATTGGAGACAGCCCCAGAATCGCTGCAACTCCCGCTGCTGCAAAAAATGTAGCAGTAACAATGCCTTCTAGACTACCTTTGGACTTCCACAATCTTTCAGTATGAAGAACCCGGGGGATGACTAATACTGAAACAATCAATATGGCTGCAAAAGTGCCAAGTACCTGCATTATCAAAAGCGTTATGTCAAGTATGGCAGGCTCTGTATTTCCAGTTTGAACCATTGTTACTACAACTGACAGTGCAGCAATTGCCAAGATATCGTCAACAATTGCAGCTCCAAGAATCAATCTAGCCTCTTTTGATTGCATCTTGCCAAGCTCTGTTAATACCTGAATAGAGATAGCAATGCTAGTCGCTGTGAGAGCCGTGGCAATCAGTATTGTTTGTAATACTTCAATTCCAATTGCTGCAAAAGCATAATATCCAACAAAGAACGGAACTATCACACCCAATGACCCGATGGTAAATGCAGCTACTCCTCCTCTGAGAAACTCTCTAGGGGTTATCTCAAGCCCTGCGATAAACAAGATGACCACAGCAGCTATCTCCCCAACATGTCTGATTGTTTCATCAAGGCCTACCAATGGTTCACCATTTATCAAAGGTAAAGCACCTAAAGCAAAGGGCCCAACAATTATGCCAGCTAGAAGTTCCCCTAAGACTATTGGAAGTTTTATTTTATGGAATAGCTCTGCCATTAACTTTGCAGCAAAGAGTAGTATCCCTAGTGATATCATCACATGAAGAAAAGCTGATTCGACTGCCATAGGCTCTCACTCACACTTTGCTGTTCAATGGAAAATATGAATTTCACCATGGGCTGAAGAGCCCAATTAGGTGAATAATTGAGGAGTCAGATAATGATGACGCGCCGCATAAATTGCAGTATTTGACAAATTAACAAACAAGTTATTAATTACTAGCTTATATCGGGCATGAAAAAAGTCAGATAGAAGAAAATGTCAGAACAACAAATAAAACGAGGTTCAAGAATATGGTATCTATTACCGATATTTTTTGGATTTGTGGGTGGAATGGCTATGTTTTTTGTACTTAAAGACGAGGATAGGCAGTTAGCGAAAAATGGTGTTAAAGTTGGAGCGATATTGACAATAGTACTGGTAGTCGTAATAGCTATGCTGTGGGGGGTGTTATTTGCATCACTGCTATCTAATTTAACAACAACAGGAGCAACGACAACACCAATACCTGATTCTGGTTTATTCCGACCATGATTAAACCGACCTGATGGTATGTGTAAAGCGTAAGGATACTTACGCTATTCAATATCCATTAAAGAGCTACGGATACGTGTTTTGATATAAAGGCCTAAGGAAGTGATATCTCAACGGACTATATTTCTATATAATATGGCGATAGATTGAACTCTGTCTCACTGCTATCATGATGATCATTATTATTATACAACTTGCTTTCCATACTCGCTAAGATGGAGGATCCTGCTGCTGATCGAATCAAAACAAAAGCTTCAAAAAGATAGAAGACAGCGCCAAGCTGTATGTGCGTGCACATATGAAAGGACAAGATGATTGAATGGCTGCTGAAATTGGAGAACCGAACATCAGGGATATAATCCGGGTTCATAATCAATTAGCCTTAACTTATAGGCAAATGATGACAGTTATTCAGAAGCAAAATTTTTTCTTCTGTTTTCAACAACAAGCCCAGCCGACCGAGAAGACCAAAAAACCAAGAGTCATTGTTTCAATACTCTGGACGATTTTTGTTCTCTATGAATGCCTCTTGTCATACAGAGTCCGTGCAGAAAAAGCATATATCATTAGACCATTCGTCAAATACTTCCTAGAGGATCACGTTCTAAGACAATATCAAACATTGCATGAGCTCTATCTGTCTGTGTTTGTTGTTCATAAACAACCAAATGAACAAGGAGAAGCTGGCATAAGAGAGCTCAGACAAATTGCTTCAGACATTGAAAATTATTCCGAGGCATTATCACGGCGAAGGGGGATAGTTAAATTGGTACAAACACTGCCGATCATAGCGACGATATTTGCACTATTTGGTTTGAATATTCCACTTTCTATGATCTTATCCCAAGCCTCACTCTTGGAAACAATAGCAAGATGGGTTATTTCCGGTCATATTTTGATTGGGTTTACAATTTGTCCCCTAATAGCCGCTTTTCATCTCAAGCGGTTTATGCTTGAAAATAATATCACTGAGAGCGTTCAGAATCTTTACATTACAACTACGCGTGAATCAAATTTATACCCGACAAGCGTGTATGAAGTAGAAGATCATCTCTTCGAATTGTTAGGAGGTAGGGAACAAAAGCCCAAAGAGGTACCAGTCGATGTTCTTATGCGAATTGGTTTTGGCTTGTTCATTGTTGCACTCTCTGTTACCCTATTAGTACTAGTAGTATCTGGTTATTCACAACCCGATTCCACAGATGATGATAATAACCCGTCCACTGCCACTATAGGCGATATTATTTTTGCGCAGCTTGCAGTGGTAATTTCTGTGTATATCGTAACTTCAATTATACACTACACCAATAGACGTAAATCTAGACTATTATGAAAGATAACGAAAGCCTAGAATTCTGATAACCCTAACTGTCGGGCTTAGGGTGAGAGAGTTGACAAATCTAGTACTACTTCCTTTTCTTTTTCCACCCCTTCTTCTGTCAGTTCTTTCTTTTTCTCCTCGGTATCGTTGTTGACCATATTAGAAGTAGTAGCTTCAATATGCTTAACTTCCTCCGTGCATTGCTTCAGCTCCTTGTAATGGTGGAAGAGGGTAGAGATAATGATAGGATGAAGCGGCACCAACTGGACAGAATTAGAGTAGGCTGAAAGATAGAGTCTTGGAATATAAAACATATCATCAAACTCATTTCTTTCTGATTTGTCCAATGCATTGCGAAATGGCATCCAGTCTGCTTTCTCCATTACTAGCACATTTCTAAATGAAGGTATTGTTCTACCCTCTACCCATTCTCTATGCTAGCACCACACATACTACCGTATCGCCGCCACCACCATAATCCCAATCCTCATTAAGGATGGTAAAGATACAACTGAGGCAGGTATCATAATAAATACTGCAGCATTATTACTACCCAGATAATGATAGAGAAAACAGTCGATCAGTCACCTAAAGACAGGAGTAGATTCTATGCAAATCTGCCGCTTGCAATCATGGTAATGGTGTGATTGATAAATGGAATAAAGTAATCAATCAGTGTCATTATTATTTCTCTTTATGATTCATTAACCAACTTCATCTTAACTCCATGTCGTTTTAGTGCAAGTATCAAACGGCTCATATTGGCGTCTCCATCTTTACATATTCATAAGTGGTGGTTCTCGACCCATGGCTTTGGCGAATGTTTCCTATTTGGATGTTTGTGAGATAATTCTCTCCTCTGCCAGTCTGCTTTAAAGTTGCACGCGAAACTTTTGGGAAATGTGTTTTTCCTTTCGTAAGGGTCGCTATTTCAGGCTGCATGGGTTGATTGGTGGTAATCGAGCGTTCATCCCAGCCTATTACTCCATTTATAACGATATCAAGTGGTGGTTCTTCTTGGCTCATTGTTATTAACCTTGAGAGTTTATGACCGTCTGTAACTTAAAAAGTGATCCTTATTGCAAATTATCATGATGCAGTATTTACCCCTACCCCTCCTATGTTACTGATAGCCGAGTTATACCCATCCATTTGGAGCTTCGCTTCATTATATATATGAGCCTTCAAGAAATATTGACGAAAGAGTATATTTCGTGAAGAGCAGTTTAGTCACAAGAACAAGCGAGAAGTGAACAACATCCTCCAGCTTCAGATACCGGGACAATAGGGAATACCTTATCATTATGTTGGAGCCCGTGCTTTATAGCTATTGCGGTCAGACTGCCATATTGACGGCTGTTAAAGCATTATCGATATCACTATAGGAGTTCATGTTCTATACTCCTGTTCTAGTATAATGGAATAAATTCCCATACATATAAAAATTCTCTAAAAACTTAACATATCAAAAAGTGCCTTTGAAAGGCTGCGTGGACTTCAGATCCTATAGGTCCACGTGATCGCATCCTCGCCAGTTGGTCTCTCGCTTGGGATCAGCTGGCGGGTTTTGATACCGGTTCGAAGCTATCACTATTATGCGTTTCACGCCTAATGTTCAGTGATACTATACACAGAACTGTGACTATAGTAGGCGTATTATGTGATACAGCAATTGTTATTATTATTCTTCGTTAAACTAACCTTCGCATTAGGAATCAGGAGTGCAGATAATAAGAAGAAGAAATTCTTGCAATCCTACTCTAGAAATTCTCACAGTCTGCTGTTTTTGTATCTCCTTCTGCGGGGTCATAGTCTGTGATTGTATCTTGTCCTCCACCACAGACGAATCTTTGAGCTCCTTCGCCTCCTGTTAATAGGTCATCATCATCTCCCCCAATTACGTCAGGTGAATTTGATCTTGCTACTCTAGTCGCAGCAAGTAGCATTACTATAGCTGCTACTGATAGTAAGCCGATAATTAGGAGCACCACCATCATATTTCGTTTATCATCCAGATAGTTTTTATTTTCCATGAACAACTCACTGTGCCATCACTTAGTAAATAGGTGCTACTACTCTTTTCATGAAGTAATCAAGGCTGCATGCGTGTGTATGTTTGGTTAAGGCTTTCGACGGTATTATAGATGCGGTAATTATCTCGCTGTTATTGCTGCTACTTTCTACGAACCAAATACAATACAACCTTGAGCATTTCGATTTCAGGGACTAGCCTATGTGCATCTCGAGACGCATTTGAGTTCTCTGCAGATCTAGAGAGCAAAAGAAAGAGAAGACAGCGGTCGCTATTATCAGTCCCTGCAAATTCTCTCCTGTAGGGCGGGGTTATTGGTCCAGTTTTGATTTTGATTATCCGTCTCTTAATTGTTCACTGTCCTCAGCAGTCTTGCTCGTTTTTACATGTGTAAAGTTCGTTCCTAATCCAGTTGGACTTCCCGGAATCTGAGGATCAGTGCCAATTTGCTGCACATTGACATCCTGTGGTTGTTCATCATCGTCTTTACCCATTTCACGACCCATTCCTCGATTAGGCATTTTCTCCTTGTATGGATTGGTTCCCATAGTATTGAGATGATATAGGAAATATTGCTTATAAAATAGGATCTCCTGCTCCCTTCAGAGAATTTTTTCTCAAGAGAGGGTCTCATAGTCTGTCATACAGGCATTAGCATCAAGACAGATGTTGAGCTGGATTTCTACTGTCAATGGTGCAGGTATTCGGAAAGAAACTATTATTATACAACTCTGGCAATTCTAACTCAAAGGATAGCGAATACTGATAGCGCTATATCACTCACCAATAGTTTTCTTTCTTACTTATTATCACGTCCTTCAATGATTGAGTTGCACTTGTTCGCTACTTGAATCAAGGACAAAGTCAATTCTAATAAAGGATTGCAAATATGACGGTCAAAAATACATGTTGAGAAAGATCTAATCAGGTAATCTCAGATAAATGTGACATATGACAACTACAACATTACTGGTGTTATCTCATCCGATGTGGATTTTATGCAGAGTTCAGGATTGCTGCTTTCTATTTTGGAGATCTATCACGTTTAAGATAGAGTAATATCAGGAATACTATTAAAATGGATTCTGGCGATGCAGAACGATATCGCTTGTTTAGGGTTTTTGCAGAATAAGACAGATCCATCAATCATACGGCCAGCAAATAGAGGATTTCACAGAGAAGCACTACCAGAATTTGCCAATAACTTTAAACTTGTATTGCTGTCCACCATACATCTCGCGATACCAACGAGCATAACTTTCTGCAGCATCAAATGTAGCAAATGTTTGTCTCAGGCCATCAATGACTGTTTCTCTACCATATACATCATATACAACTATATCATAGGACTTTGGCAATCTTTTGTACTGTCTCAACGTTATGTATGCACTAACTAGCAAGAAGAATAATGCAACTAACACAATTATGGCAAATTCAAACCCTTTGACAAAGTTTAAAAAATTGGATATAAAATTCTGATCTACCCATCTAAAAGCGATACTGAAGGCCCTGTCCGCTGCAGCTATAATGATGTTAAGTATCATTACTCTCTATCATTAAATGAACAACATATCATATAATAAGTGCTTTGAAGCCTCGAAAAACTTGAAACTCTAGTAGATTGCAGTTAATTTGATGCCCATAACGGTAAGAGTCTGATGCGACCTGTTTAATTATTTGGTGTGGTGATTCCTTATGAAGGATAAGTCAAGAGTTGTGCGCAGAGAACAAACTTATGCTTTCTGTGGCGAGGCGTCAATGAGATGATTAAAGATTATTGTTCATACATCATCAATAACAAAATGTGTTCTTATCAATGCCATAATTGTGATTAACTACACGTCAAACGGATGACCACTCCAATTGAAAGAAAGATACAACACTATTTCTAGGCCGTCTCCGATATATACACAGTGAGAAGGTATATTCGGTGATATTTGACTTCATTAGATAAAGTAGAACTAAAGTAACAATTCAACATTGTTTTTGAGCTTTGCTTTCTAAGCTATCACAACGATAAAAAATTTTGATTGGTATTTACATGCCGGTGAATAACATAACAAGAGGTCCTTGGCAGTTGCTGTAAGGGGGAGAGGTAGAAACATTGAG
>DATDKS010000063.1:0-20502 GCA_036519825.1 Nitrososphaera sp.
GTAGATATCACCAAAGCAGAGGCCGAGGCTGAGTCAGAAAAGATAGGAGAAATTGGAAGAGCAAACCTTGCCAACATTAGGAAGAACATTAAAGCATCCTTTGACGCAACAGTCGATAGTATTGTGCAGGCGGTTCTGGGCGACACCCCTATTGTGCCAGTGACTCCTGAAAGGTTGGAAAAAAAATCACAACCATCATCATCAACAGTAAATCCTCCAGCTAGGATAAGGAGATATACCTCAGACGGCAAGCCAGTAAGCTAATCCATAAACTTTAAAAGCACTTTTTGTTTAAACTCAGTGTTGATGAAACGCCCCTGACCGAGGAGGAGCTTTCATATCGCAAGGTCACAGTGGCAACTGTTCGCGGCCGTCCATATTATAACATAACATGTGCCCTGAGGCTAATGGATCTACAGTTTGACTCGCTATCGCCAGAGGAAGCCGCAGTATCAAATGCCAAAGTCATTATTACCACACAGGATGAGGCTGGCATTGTCAACAAGAAAGGCGTGGTAATGATTGATACTGAACTTGAAAAATACCCCGCAATAGCCAAGGCAAAGATCTTGCGAAGCATTATGGGCGAACGAGTAGTAGATGATCAACTTATAATAGGAATAGATCCAGGCAACCGGATTGGAATATCTGGCATCTACCTGCATCATGAGATCGCAAGTGCAGTTGTCGAATCTTCACCACAGGACGCGATCAACCATGTGGCCGCTATGCTTGGCGGTATAGAGTCAAGGAAAAAAGTCGTGAAAATAGGAGATGGCAACATAGCTATGGCGACACAGATCGCCCGTATTTTGAAAATGAGATTCAAAGATGGCATTAGTATTGAGATAGTAGACGAGCATGGAACGTCATTACCACAAAACACTGACGCCAACAGACGTGGAGTACGGGACAGAGCATCAGCAAGGACAATTGCATTTAGGAGCGGAAAGATCTTTACACTGAAATAGAGCTTTTTTTCATAGTCTCTACATTTGCTGTGATACTAGACTGATGCTAGAGGAGATGATTAAATTCTTTGTTGGATTTTTGCTTTTACAATATATTTGATATAGAGATTATACCAGGGTACCACTTATCCCTGTCAACTAACGCATTGAGACGACGATTTTTGTGTTTATGGCTTCTAACTAATGCCCCCTTGCAGGGTGCTATGTGATCTATATCCAACTGGAGCCAACCTCCGAGTTGATGTCTGCTTAGAAAGCAGATTTTCTAGCTTTGGTATTTGAAGGATAGACCCTGCTGACAGTGCCTTGAGCCTTAGCATTGTCACAAGTCCTTACGTCTCTTTGTTGGAAGCTACGCTTGCAGCTTTTAATATAGTGTATTGTAGTCTGCATCTGTGTTTGAAATGGTGTAAAAGATGCGGTCACCGGGATTTGAACCCGGGTTATAGGCTTGGGAAGCCCATGTCATAACCAAACTAGACCATGACCGCACTTTAGTAATAGGCGGATTGATAAGGATATTAAGTCTTGGTGATCGGGTGCAGGATGATACCTAAATGTTCTACAATTGTTTGGCCTAGTCTGACTAGAGATAGTTTCTATGTATTACACGCCTGCTACTGCTGCCATTGTGAGAATATTATGGTTAGCAGGTAAAAGACTATTACATGCATGTAGCCCTGCTTTCATGATACCGTTGTTCCTGATTTTTATCATTTCTTTTTCTCCTGCCTATATCTATAGCCTCTCATTACATACTTTATGCTATTAATAGCAGTGATAGCATTGTATCATACTAGAAATATCTTGCAGATTGAAGCTCCTTATCAGAATTTTGCTATATGGGCGAACCCGCTTTTGTGGTCTGATTGCTCTCATTGCTTTCTAGCTCCCTAAGAATGCTATCCAAATATGCTGTTGCATCTTGTTCTAATGATGGTTGTATGCCGGTTTGTTCTTTAATCTCTCTTTCGTTGTCTATGATATTTAAAACCATCTTTTCTGTTTCTTGTCCTAGCTGAGCAGCAGCCATGGCACCAAAAACTTTAGATCCTGCAGAGGCTTTGATTAACCTACGAAGCCTAGTATCTTGAGCCATGTGAACTGCGGAAAGGTAAAATCCAGCACACAACATGAATGATGCCAGCAACATAAGCGCACGCCCTCCTACTCCAAATGTTTGCTGCAGACCAGAAGGTGCAAGTGTGATGCTCATCATCATAGCTCCAATTGCTGCAATAGTGAAATAGTCTCTTATTTTTCCAGCTTCTATTTTTCTTGCTATGACAAGAAAAGCAACACCAAACATAACACTTCCTGCTATCAAGCCTGCTCTAAAGATGGATTTGAACAGGTATGCATTCTGAAAGTCGTCCCAGACCCATACTATACCTGTAAAAAGAGTATACAACTCTGTAAATCTTCCTATCATATAGAGCACTAATGGGACTGTAAGTAATATCAAAAGTGTAACAGGCATCTTGCCTATACTGTGGTGATGGTACTGGTGCAGAAGCATAGTTGTAATAGCCCAAGTAAACACAAATGAAACAGTAATTGGAATCCAGCCATTTAGATACTGGTAAATGATCTTGATCGATGAAGGTACAATGTAAAGTGTCGTAGTATCGGGCTTGACTACTTTGTATTGTACATCTCCTTGATACTTTTCATCGTTTTTATAGATAAACATGTCTTGAGGAATAGCGCTGGGAGGAGATTCTTCTTCCACTACTCTTACAAGCAGCATCTTTGAGCCTGCATCAAATGCCATTGCTGCAGCAAGTGAAGCAGCAGCTAATCCACATATTAACAATAGACGACGAGCATGTCTATCCCTATCTCTGCTTACTTTATACCATGAGAAAAACTTGAAACCAATTATTATCATGATACCTGAGGAAACTATGGTGCTAAGTGAAAAGGCAAAGTATACCAAGTATCTGACGCTAACATTATAATAATAAAATCCAAGGAACATTGCTACAAAAGTTGCGATTAGAACTAACATGGTTGCTGATACAACCTTGAACATTTTATCAAAAAGGAAGGAGCTCGCTCGTATATCCGCACTTGCTTGACTGACATATTTCAAAATAATGAATGATCCTATTGCTCCTACAACTATAGTCAATCCAAAGATTATCGCTCCTGAAAAATTATCATAAGGAAACATCTGCCGACTTCCCAAGTAATCTATTATAACGACAGCAGTAATTGCTATTGCAGCAGCTACGACTGTTTTTCTCGATAAAGGCTCCCAATGCGCCAATTTGCTAAATAGTGGGACACGTTTTATCAAATATTTTTATGTGATGAGGCCTCTTTATTAATACGTTTTACTCTATTTTTCTCCAACAAATTTCAATATTTATTATGTGTCTACAGGACATAATACAATACTAAATCATATATGTAATTTGTAAATTATTATAACAACACCCAATACCTAAAAATTCATAATTTATGATAATAAATCAATAGTTACAAATGCCATTTTTAGTGCTAAAAGCAACACAATTTAAAAGGACAGAGTTTAGTAAAAGGGCTATGCACCGCTGCTGCCTCTTTTTTCTAATCTTGTTATCTGTTCCTTTTCCGCTTGCTCCAAACTTCGCTCTTGAAGTTTCTTCATTATAAGATCAACTTTCTGTTCTATCCTTTCACTTGATTCTTTTGATTGGGGGGAGCCCACATACAATAGGAACGATAATCCTGCCACTTGCCACATCAGCTGTAGAAACTCTGACTGCCAGTTTTCCATTATGTCTCGAAATGTCATATTGAAGTAGTCGCTAGCCTGAATGGGCTGATTATGCGCTTGCTGTTCTTGCACGTATGTAAACCATGCGAATACCCAATGTGCAGCCAGGCTGATGAGGAAGAATCCTAACGTGACCCAAAGAAAACCGCGCCTGTTTTTCTGTAGCCTATTAAGCAGCAATGTCCTATTGGAGGCGCTCCTCTTGTTATAAGATTCAGCCGTCATCCCAAAAATTTAATGGAACTTATCCAATAAAGATAAGACAGTATCTCCTATCAAAGATATTAAGGTAACATAGATGGATACTAAATTTACTATCTGTGTTGCTCTCTTCTTGATATCCTGTATATCAATGCACATATTGCGCCAAACGTAATTCTGTATGAATTTTTTGCGATATGTGGTGGGTTATTATCACTTCTTTGATTGCAATTTTCTCTGGTTTCAAAGCTTCTGTCTTAGCTTACACCACAGATTTTTCCAAACTTTTGCCATTATGAACAATATGATTGCCAGATCTCTTATCCGGCTGTGTGACCATGAAGCGTTTTGTTGTCTATCTATATTCTATAACGGTGGTTATAGAACTAGGAAATATTTTTCAGACCCTTTGTAAGTAAATCGCCCCTTTTGATAAGGAACAATTCAAGTCGCCATGTGTGAATTCATGCATGACATCTAAAAGAAATGAAATGATCAAAAACCAAAGAGCATATGCAAAGAATACCGTAAGGCAGCTCTGGCAAAGAAGAGAAGCTAGAGGCAACTATAAAGTAAATACAGATACACTTCTGTATGATAATTCTATGTCTCTCCCTTTCCTGTGACTCGGTTCTGTATTTTGTTGCTAATGTCGCTAGTATAATAAAAGCTGCCACATTTTAATAAAGTGGACAATATTTTTTGCAGCCTTGTCTAAAGTTGTTTGATGGATCATGTTGTCATTATGGAACAATGGCAAAAACAATGGATCTTAAATCTGATGTGTTCTTTCAAAGGCAACAGACTATTGGCAGCAAAAAGAATGGCTGAAATTTCTAATAAAAAAATAGAGGAATGCTGGCAACTACTAGATGAAGTTGTACCCATGAGTACTGTAGAACGAATAAGATATTGTTCGCTTGGAATAATGGATTGACATGATTAGTGGTGGCCAATTTATTAGGTTCTCACGCCTGCAAAAAGATACAAAGCAAGTCAAGAATAGTGAGTTGCGGTTTGATAGAACACAGCAGTCAGGGCTTAACGCTACCTTAGCGGCAGCATATATATATAAAAAGGCTTTCTGAGATTGAAAAATTCAAGGAATGATTATTATGAAATTGAATTTGTTGTTATTATCGATGTGCCTGTGTAAATGGAATACAATGCAAGTTAGAGTTGAAAGCGCGACATCTCGTTAAATTTGTTAGTTCAATCCCTTAGAACAAGAAGTAATGCAAGTAATGTTATTGTAATATGATATCTTAACGCTCAAATATGTTACAGTGCTTATGAAGCAAATGGAATCGCCCCCTGTAGCAAACAAAATTGGTCAAGAAGAAATAATTTACCTTGACTGGAACAATGCCTTTAATATTCTGGAAAAAGCATATGGCTCAGGCCTCTTTGTTTTGATTATTGGTCCAAAGGGCACTGGCAAGACCACCCTTGTAAGGAGATTTGCTTCAGAAATGAAAAAGGATCTAGATTCCGTCAACTTTTCACTTCGCACCAGAGAGTCACATCTAGTGGGATCGAGGACTCTGAATAAGGGCGAAATAAACTTTGTAGAAGGCGTGTTGGTAAAGTCGATGCGTAATGCCACTTTATTGTATCTTGATGAGCTAAATGCAGCAGAGCCCGACGTGCTGCTGAGACTTGACGAAGCCCTAGACGACAGGCGACAGCTGGTGTTAAAAGAAGCAGAAGGGCAGGTTGTCAAGGCAGCCGACGACTGGTTTGTAATAGCCACAATTAATCCATTATCGCACGTTGGTACTAAGGAGCTGCCACCGCAGCTCCTCAGCAGATTCCCTGTGAGACTGAGGCTTGACTATCCGCCTGAAGATATCGAGCTTGACATTGTTAGCCGCCATGTGATGATTGACGATTCAAAGGTCAGAGATGTCAAGCACGCGATTCAGCTTGCCAAGAGCCTGCGCGAAGCGGCGGCAGTTGAAGAACTGTATTATAGCCCCTCGATACGTGAGACAATAGCTTTTGCCAAGATGCTCAACACTGGACTTTCTGGCAGGCAGACCGCCGAAGTTGTATATGCAAACGCATACGACCAATGGGGGCAAGTGGAGTATCAGAAAGTAATGGACATGATAACGTCGATCTTTGGCGATCGGTAATGGTCAAGATCACAAGCCCTGTAATGCGAAACGATGTTTTGCTCGACATTGCAACTTTTCTTGCCAGAAGATGGTCTGGCAAAGGCAGGGTAGTAGTCATTCTTATGCAAGACAAACCCCCTACTGCCAAGCTGGACAAGAACCAGATCATTCTTTCTCTTCTTAACTATTATCCAGGCACTGACTTTCAGAAATATAGGCAGTGGCGTGTAGCCCTCTGGTTTGAATCAATGAGAATGAAATACTCTGCTAAGGTGCTGAGTAATGAGCATGCCTTCGGGTTTTTGCTCAATACCCTTGAAACAAAGAGAATCGAGATCCTTGGCTTGCGAGAATGGGAAGGAATGGCCAATGAGCTTATGTTCAACGAGGGCATTTCATGGATGTCGCGCCAGCTTTTGAATTCGATATATGGTCGCTACAAAATAGCAGAGGCATTTTCGCAATTTTTTCTCACAGGCTATCTGAAAGGTGAGCTATTTGGCAGAGAATTTGATAAGGTGAAAAGGGCAGCTGATTATGCAAATGAAATAGTAAAGGAAGCCATAGACAACAACTACGACACCACCTGGTTGGAGCAGCACATCCCAAAACTGATCAAGATACTTGAGCTTGACTCCTTGGTTTCGATCCCGATAATATCTCCGAGGACAAGGGTCGGTGCCTCACTTAACCAGAGCGACACTCTCAAGCAGGTGGAAAAGGTAGTGCAGATGCGACACAAAAAAGATGACGTGCAGAAAAAGACTAAAGACGTCTACGAAGGTCACGATGTGCTTCAAGAGTTCGAGGCTCTTATCATGGAGAGCAAAAAGACAGAGAGCAAGGGCTATGAGTCATTGGAGAACTTTGGTCTAAGCGTACCAGACAAGATGGACATTGACGAGACACAAATCTACGACATTGATCTAATACAGAAGGTCAAAGCGGCATTTAGGGACTGGAAAACAGGATGGATCGAGCAGCACGATGAATCTGGCGACGAGTTTGATGTAGAATCCTACGTTGAGGCGCTGCCCAAGACCTTCCTTGCTGACTTCAAGCTCTCAATCAAGACCAAGGTTGTAATATTGCTTGACCACTCTAGCAGCATAGCTGATGTAGAGTTAGAATACAAGCAGGCGACAATCGCACTGTGTGAAGCACTGCATTACCTTGGAATCAAGTTTGCTGTCTATGCTTTTAGCACGGACAAGCAGCAAGTAAAGTGCTGGGTCATCAAGCCGCCCAATATTAAGTGGTCGGTGGTGAGTGCTAGGCGTCTTGTACAGATAAGAGCAAGTGGCGGCACGCCCTTGGCAGAGGTCTACGGTCTGCTCTTGCCTGTGCTCAAGTCGTTCAAGCCAGACATCTTTGTCACCTTGACAGACGGCGAACCTTCAGACTTTGACGCAGTAAGACAGATGGTGCTCTCATACAGGAAAATGGCCATCCATATGATGGCAATAGGGGTTGGCCGTAACCTCCATGACTCTGTCGGCATAGGGCACAACTTAAAGTACCTCGACTACGAAAAGGCGATCTGTGTCAGCCGATTACAAGATATTCCAAAGAAAGTGATCAAGCTGCTGCGCAGCAGCTAGATGACTAGATTGGGATTTTCCTTCTTGACCTTTTCCCAGTCACTCAGGAAAGCGGAAAGCCCTTTATCTGTAAGTGGATGGAAAATCATTTTGCCAAGTATGTCGGGTGGAAGCGTCACAACTTGCGCGCCAATCTTGCCGGCTTCAGTGACATGCAGAGGGTGCCGGATGCTTGCAACAAGCACATCAGTGTTGAACTGGTAATTCTTGAATATCTGCACTATTTCTCTGATGATTGTCATGCCCTCATGCCCTGCATCGTCAAGCCTGCCAATAAATGGACTGACATAGGCAGCACCGGCTTTGGCAGCAAGGATCGCTTGATTTGCTGAAAATATAAGCGTGACGTTTGTCTGGATTCCTTCCTCTTTTAATTTCTTGACAACCTTCAATCCGTCTGGGACCATGGGAATCTTGACCACGACGTTCTGTCCGTATTTTTTGAGCCTGTGGGCCTCATTGATCATTTCCTCCATTGTAGTTCCGATGACTTCAAGGCTCACCGGCCCTTTGACTATCTTGACTATCTCGCGCATGATCTCTGCAGGGTTGCCCTTCTCCTTTGAAAGCAGTGTCGGGTTTGTGGTGATGCCATCTACCAAGCCCATGTCGCTGTACTTTTTGATCGATTCAATATTTGCAGTATCTAGAAAGATCTTCATTATTTCCTACTCCTGTTTCTTGCTTCAAGCACCGCCTTTGATATTTCAGTTGCGGTCAGACCATAGTGCTCCAAGAGCATATCAATTTCCTCATCACGGGCAGACTCGCCAAATATGTCATGTACGCCAACACGCTTGATGGGTACAGGGTAGGTTTCACCAATAACTTCAGATACCGCCCCTCCAAGACCGCCAATGACATTGTGCTCCTCGGCTGTAGCGATGGCACCTGTCTCCTTGGCGCATCTAGCTATTAAGTCCTTATCAATAGGCTTTATCGAAAACATGTCGACTACTCTACAGGAAATACCTTTTTTCTTAAGCTCTTTTGCCGCTTCGAGTGCGCTGCTTACCATTAGGCCACATCCAATTATTGTGGCGTCAGAGCCATCCTCAAGAATGTTGCCTCTGCCAAGCTCAAACGACATCGATTGATCTGCATAAATTACCTCGGATGAGGGCCTTGCCAGACGCATATAAAAGGGACCAGGGGTAGATGCTACCATCTTGATGAGATATTTGACTGCAACTGCGTCGGCAGGCACGAGCACCCTCATATTAGGGATTGCTCTCATCTCTGCAATGTCTTCTATCTGCTGATGAGAGGCTCCATCTGGTCCCACCGTAAGGCCCGCATGAGAAACAATTAGCTTCACATTGAGGTAGGGGTAGCAGATAGTGTTGCGGATCTGGTCAATACACCGTCCGGGGATGAATGCAGCATAGGTGCCCGCAAATGCAATCTTGCCAGCTATTGCCAGACCTGCCGCTACTGAGACGATGTTGGCCTCTGCGATCCCAACATTGAACATTCTCTCAGGATACTTGTCGCCAAACTTTTTGGTCTTAAGAGACTCAGTCGTGTCGCCTCCAACACACACAATGCGGGGATCATCTTTTCCAAGCTCCACAAGAGTATCGCCATAGGATCCTCTCATATCTGCGGTTCTTTTCTCGCTACCTAATAGCATCTAGCTCTTCCTCTATCTTAAGCTCATTTGCATATGGAATCAATATATGTTTACGGGCTTTCATCCAGTCCGCCCTTATGTTAAGCTGGGTCGCATGGTTAAGAAGCCTTCTCTCAAGTGCTACTTCCGCCTTGTGCCTCAGATGAATAACAGCACCGTGGATGTCTCCGCCACCATACACAGCAGCACCAGCAACAAATATCCTTGCACCAGCGTAGTACGTCTGCTGTAGAGTCGTCGCATCGATGCCTCCGTCAGCTTCAATATACCCTCTAAAGCCATGCTGCCTCAATTGCTTGTTAAGCACTACCATCTTGTCCAATACTTCCGGCATGAACTTTTGGCCTGCAGAGCCGGGGTTAACCGACATGACAATAACAACATCAAGGTTATGCAAGCAGTAATAGAGCCACTTTGGCACATCGGTGCCCGGATTGATTGCAATGCCTGGGCTGATCCCATTATCGATCAGTCTTTTCTGAATTTCTCTAAACTCATTTTCGGTGCATGCCTCTGCATGCACTGTAATGATATCACATCTTGCATCAATGTAATCCTGTATGTTCTTTAATGGGTTTTCTATCATCAAATGGGTGTCAAACGGCAGGCTGGTTAGACGCCTTAGCTTTTTGATAGTATCAGCAAAGAATGTAGTGCTTGGAACGAACAGGCCGTCCATCACGTCTAAATGGATCATGTCCACTCCTTCACGTTCCACCTTCCTTATTTTGTCCTCATAATTCTCACGCTCGCCGGCTATTATTGAAGGAGCGATCAGACACTCACTCTCTAGCTCTTCCATCAGCACCTCAGCCTGTCTCTTGGGCGGTGCTTTTCCGTGCCACTGGGGGTTATTTGCCATGTGACGTATTCCGTTTCCCTTGACCGTATTGGCAATTATCATGACAGGCTTGTCATGCACCTGTGCAGCTCTGTTGAGAACGTCCACTATTTGCTCGACCCTGTGACCATCTACTTCAAAGACCTCCCAGTTAAATGCAACCCACTTGTCCTTCATGGGGTCGAGTGGCATAATGTCTTCCGTAAAGCCGTCCTGCTGGATGCGGTTGCGATCCAAAATGGTGACTAGGTTGTCGAGCTTGAATTTGCCGGCGGCCATAGAAGCCTCCCATATTTGACCCTCGTTTGACTCGCCATCGCCAATCAATACAAATACCCTATTTTTCATGCCATCTAGTTTTTTTGCAAGTGCAATGCCAATGCCGACTGAAAGCCCAATTCCTTCTGAGCCTCCAGAGTATTCAATACCTGGCACGCTATGGTGCTTTTGATGCTCTGAGTGCCGTACTGGATGGCCTTGAAGGCGCGACCCAAGCTGGCGGAGTGTCTTGAGCTCTTCGGGCTGAAAGTAGCCTGCAACCGCAAGTGCAGAGTAAAAACCGGGCGCAGAGTGAGCCTTTGAATTGATGAAATAATCGCGCTCGCTCCAGCCTGGGTTTGCTGGGTCGTGCTTCATCCTTCTGAAATATAGGGTGCCCATTATTTCAGCAGCAGAGAAGGAGGCACCTGGGTGGCCGGAACCAGCCTCTGTGATGCCTTGAATTGCCCACATGCGCGCATCCCGGATCTTCCTCTTGAGGTCCAGATAACGCATGTTAAAACCCATAACGATTCTCCCCTGTAAATAGCAGCAACAATATAAGAAAAAGCTCATTGCAGGAAAATAAAAAGATATAGCTCGATAAAATCTCTCCACTTAAGATTTAAAAGTTGGACAAGGCAGTTTTATATACGTCATGTCGTCGTCGTTATCGTCATCTTTCAAACGACCACTTCTTATTTATGACGACAAGTGCTATTCCTGCGCAAAGTTCGCCAAAGTGGCTAGCACACTTTCGCGTGGTTGGATAAGGGCAGCAGGCCACCACTATTCGCAGGTAGCCAAGGAAGCTAAGGAAATGATCTTTCCTGCTGACTATGATGCAACTAAAATGTTCTGGCTTATCAACAGGAGCGGTGCTCATGGAGCACGATCGGGTCTGATGCCATTGGCAAAGGAAATTTTTGTCGGCATTTTCAGAAGAGGAGAAGGAAAGGTTAGCGATATTATTGAATCGTGCGAATTTGACAAGACAGACAATATGTCTTGCTACTCCTCCACTAATGTGCTAAAGAGGATTGTTGGTACACTCAGACACGGAACGACATTCAGGTTTAATACAGGATAACTTACATAGATGTTCCAGATTATATCATGAGGAGGATAAGGAGCAAGCAAGAAATCTTCTAGGATGTGGCAGTGCCATCAAAACAATAGAGATGAGAGCAGTAGAAGAGATTATCCGCAGTACTGTCCCTTTGTAAAGGGAAAGGCTAGGCTTGAAGATGAGTGACTATACCGCTGCCTTACAGGCATTATCGCAGCAAAGTTTCTCTACTGAAGTGCATCACTTGGCAGAGAATGCAAGTATGTTCTTACTAATCCGATATAATCGTCTGCATACATTACTTATACCTGCCAAATTCTAAACTTAAAATAAAGTCGGTAATAGACTTTAGAATGTCATGGTACAGATTAAAGTCGAGAAAGCTAAGATAGATCAAAAGCAGACCCCGCTTCTGGTGATAGGCATATTTGATGGTGAGCAAGACTTTCCACATTCAAAAGAGATAGACTCATCAGTCTTTTCTTCAATCAAGGAAACGCTGGAGAACAAAGAGTTCCGTGGGACATTTGGCTCGTCGATAGTAGTTTACACTTTAGGCAAAGGGCCAATGAAAAAGATAATGCTGGTTGGTCTTGGCAAGCGGGAAAAATTCACGAACGAAAATGCGCGGATCTGTGCGGGCAAGGCAACGCAAAAGGCTCGAGAGCTGGGAGTAAAGGAATTTTCAATACTACCGTTCTCAAACCTTGACGAAGGGCTTGTAGAGGCCATGACAGAGGGAGTCGCTCTTGCACTATACTCATTTGACAAGTACAAGGACGCCCAAGAGCCGGCGACAAAAATTGAAGAAGTCGCAATATTGATCAATTCTGATTCTCTAAGATTTCAATCGGTTGCTGAGAAAGCAAATCTTATCGTGGAAGCGGTAAACTTTGCACGCGATATTGGCAACCTGCCCCCAAACGACTGTCCACCTGCCCATCTGGCAAGTATAGCCGTTTCGCTAGAGCAAGACTATGGCATGAAGGTACGAGTAATGGATCGCTATGAGCTTGAAAACATGGGGATGGGTGGTATTGTGGCGGTGGGCAAGGGAAGCAACAACCCGCCCAAGCTCATAGTCCTTGAGTATAATGGCACAAGCGATCCTCAGCAAAAGCCATATCTACTGGTAGGCAAGGCGGTGACTTTTGACACTGGCGGCATTTCTATAAAACCGGGAGAAAAAATGGATGAAATGAAATTTGATAAATGCGGCGGCTGCACAGTTCTAGCCATCATGCGGGCAGCCGCTTCGATGAAGTTGGCAGTCAATGTTGTAGGCATTGTTCCATCTGTTGAAAACATGCCGTCTGCTACTTCGTACAGACCAGGCGATATCATCAGAATGTATAACGGCAAGTCCGTCGAAGTGCTCAACACCGATGCCGAGGGCCGTATGATACTTGCCGACGCCCTAGCATATGGGATCGCCACATACAGTCCGAAGGCTGTAATTGATTTAGCTACGCTCACTGGCGCTGCTGTAATTGCACTTGGAGCCAATGTAGCCGCTTTGGTGGGCAGCAACAAGCAGTTAGTAGACAGGCTGCGCAAACTATCTGATAAGACAGGAGAAAAGATGTGGGAGCTTCCGCTGTACGATGAATATCATGAGCAGATCAAGAGCACCTATGCAGACATCAAGAACGTGGGAGGCAGGCCTGGTGGAGCGATTACTGCTGCAGCATTTCTATCTAACTTCGTCAACGATGTCCCTTGGGTGCATATTGACATCGCTGGTACTGCATGGATGCAAGAAGGAACGCATGAGAAAAGCTACAACCATAGAGGAGCTACAGGCTTTGGCGTAAGAACGCTTATCAAGCTGCTGATGGAAGATGAAAAGCAGCTGCCAGCGTGATGGAGAAAATATATATGCCGCTGTTCCCGCTGAGCGCACTTGTGCAAGCCCTTGAAGAGCAGGGCTTTAGTTGCAGAATAGGCAGCATGGATCCGGATGTGCATCCGATGAAAAGACCGTACTTTGAGCGATGGCTTTCAAACAGGGACGGCTTTGTCCGGATAATGAGCGGCAGCATCGATTTCGTTGGTATTGAGGAAGTAGTGCGCATGGGGCCATTCTATGATATCTACTGCCTTGTAGTAAATGACTCTATTTTCGATACCGACGACAATGCACACAAGTTGCTCTACGCTGCGCCGTACTATACGCTGTCCAACGGTAAGGTGATAAACATGGGATGGAGTGGCGGTGTGATCGCAAACATGCTGGCAAAAGACGCCTTATTGTCGAAGGATCTTGCAAGAAACATAATGAAGGAAGAATTGAAAAGCATAATGATAAAAGCAGCAAATTATTGTTGCGTCATAGAAACACAGACATGGGACCCGGCTGGCCTTACGTCAGCCTTCCCTGCAATAGACCGGATAGGATATAATATCAGGCAATTGGTCAAGACGATACATCTGGGAGATTATGCTGAAAAGTAGTAAGAGAAAGATGCCAGCACTGCTGCTTCCCAACCGCTCTCGCAGATCAGTAACACAGCAGCGACAGCAGGTTTGACTTCCGGGTTCGGAATGGGACCGGGTCGCGCCCTGCCGCTATGACCGGCTTACCATAGAAACTGTCAAAGGGCTAATTTAACGTTGCTCCAATAGAAGCAGAGACATACTGAGGCTTAAATAATCTCTTGCTCAAAAACATGGATGCGAACATGGCAAATGACTTACTGTCCGCTCTCATATTCATACTAGGACTTGTCATCTCGACAATTATAATCTACATTACGATAAAGCTGTTTGGGCAAAAGGAAGGGATAGGGCGAGCATTTGTGACCGCTCTTACTGGTACATTCATCTACTTTTTGGCATACTATATTTTTGGCAACGGACTCCTATCTGCAATAGTAGGCGGCATGATTTGGCTAATAGCGCTTAAGGTGCTCTATAACATTGGATGGTTCAAAGCGTTCGTGATCGCCGTGGTAGTGTGGATAGCAGCCACAGCTATAGGATTCTTGCTACCCACAGTTCCAGGACCCGTGTAGTTTTGCCTTAACAGAAAGACCTAAAATGCACAAAGCAATAGCAAATGGGCGCAATCGAGCTCAATCAAACCGAAGGCTCAAAAGCAATTGAAGGCAAAGTAATCTGAGAATGTTTGGAAAGGCAAAGTGCAAGCTTTGCGGCGACGAGGTCAGACTTGCATTGAAGCATTTGAGGGACAAGCATGAGGAAATCTACCGCAAGGAAGTGGAAGTGGGAAGTAAGATAAAGATGTCACGTGTTATGAAAAAGTACTTCCTTGATTACTGAAGCCTTCGGTAAAGGTACTGAACGGTGAATATAGACGTATATATATATAAAAAAAATTGATCCGGCAAATTACATAGCCTAGCGAGCCTAAAATCTTTGAAAGTTGTCATGCTTGGAGCGGTATGTATATAATGCATCATTGCAAAAATTACACATAATTGGGCAATTCTGAAGCAGAAACTACTCACCGAGTTGCAGTACTTGACGATGAGTTATGTCAGCCAAAAAAATGTGGCTTGGAATGCATCGTCTACTGCCCAGTAAACAAGACCGGTGGGGAATGCATTATCCAGCGCCCTGGTGATGGCAAAGCTGTGATAGCCGAGGATCTATGCACTGGGTGTGGCATTTGCATCAAGAAATGCCCTTTTGATGCCATAGTAATTGTCAACCTTGCAAAAGAGCTCTCTGAAGATAAAATCCATCAGTATGGCATTAACTCATTTAGGTTCTATCGCCTGCCGACGCCAAAGAAGGGTGCAGTTGTTGGCTTGGTTGGAAGAAATGGCATGGGCAAGTCTACAATTGTCAACATTTTGTCAGGGAACATGAAGCCCAACCTTGGGAGATATGATCAAGATATTTCTTGGGATGAGATTCTGAAATATTATCAAGGAACTGAAATGAAATCCCATTTTGAAAAAATAGCAAATGGTACTATGCGCGCTTCAATCAAGCCGCAACTCGTCTACCTCATACCAAAGGCATTCAAAGGGACGCCAAAGGAACTGTTGAAGAGATATGATGAGCGCAAAGTGGCTGAAAAGCTAGTATCGCAACTTGGCCTGCAGAACATTTTGGATCGCGACATCGCACAGCTGAGTGGTGGCGAGCTCCAGCGACTCGCAGTAGCTATAGCTGCCGCAAAGGATGCTGAATATTATTTCTTTGACGAGCCCTCTTCGTACAACGACGTCTACCAGCGACTTACAGTTGCCAAGGTAATAAGAGAGCTGGCGGAACAGGGCAAGAACGTGATGGTTGTAGAGCACGATATGACACTTCTTGATTACCTATCTGACTATGTCCATATCATTTACGGTGAGCCTGGAGCATACGGCATAGTTTCTGGCATGCAGAGCACAAAAGTGGGCATCAACAATTTCCTTGAAGGCTTTTTGCCTCTTGAAAACGTCCGCTTTCGAGACAAAGCGTTCCGATTTGATATTACTTCCTCAAACGAGGATGCTCTAATGGATATCTCTATTGCCAGCTATTGCGACTTGACCAAGTCATTTCCGTCATTTAAACTCAATGTGGCGGCGGGCAGGATAAGAAGAGGTGAGATAGTCGGAATCATTGGTGCCAACGCACTTGGCAAGACTACTTTTATGCGCATGCTGGCAGGCGTAGACAAACCTGATTCGGGCAAAATAGATGTCGGCGCCACTATATCCTACAAGCCGCAGTACCTGAACCAAGAGTACGATGGTGACGTACGGTCACTGTTGGATATGGCATATCTGAACCCAATTGAAGGATCATCTGTAGAACAGCAGATCCTTATTCCAATGGGTGTAAAGAAACTCTATGAAAAGAGTGTCAGAAACCTGAGCGGTGGCGAGCTTCAGAAGATTGCAGTAGCAGCGTCACTGTTGCGCCAAGCAGATATTTACGCGCTGGACGAGCCGTCTGCATTTCTTGACGCAGAAGACAGGATTGCAGTAGCTAAGTTCCTCCAACGCTTTGTAAGGGCTCAGGGTAAGTCAGCAATTATTATTGACCATGATATACAGTTGATCGATCTGGTGGCAGATAGCTTAGTGATATTTGAGGGACGGCCAGGGCTTGAAGGCTCTGCGACTGCGCCGATTAAAAAAGAGGAGGGTATGAACCGCTTTCTCAAGGCACTTTCAATTACATACAGGCGTGACGAGACAACGGGCAGGCCGCGTGTCAACAAAGAGGGCGGCAGGCTAGACCGAGAACAGAAGGGATCTGGCAACTATTACTACCTGAAGAATTAGTAAATGCCACACATGCTGAAAAATATGCTATCAAGCATTCTGTCATCCGACGAAGTAGCACACGTATATTCCGCATTTGATCAGATAGGCGACATTGTAATTATCAAGATACCTGATGACCTGCTGCCAAAAAAGAAGCTTATAGCTGACATGATCCTTGCTCATGTTAAGACTGCCAAAGTGGTTTTTGCTCAAGTCTCGCCCGTGAAAGGCGATTATCGGGTCCGAGACTTGCAGTTTGTTGCAGGCGAGAATAGGACAATTACAGAGTACAAGGAACATGGCTGCAGGTTTAAAGTAGACGTTGCCAAAACATATTTTTCACCCCGGCTCTCAACAGAAAGGCTCAGGATTGCAAACATGGTGGGCGAAGGCGAAACCATAGTCAACATGTTCGCAGGCGTGGGCACCTATTCGATTCTGATGGCAAGAACGAACAAGACATGTAAAGTCTATAGCATCGACTCTAACGCTGTTGCTGCAGAATTGTGCGAGGCAAATGCTAAGTTGAACAAGGTACAGGACCGGGTTGTTTCAATTCATGGAGATGCTGCTAAAGTAATCAAAGATCAACTTGCAGGTCAGGCCGATAGAGTACTTATGCCTCTCCCTGAGAGAGCGAAAGAGTTCGTTGATTCTGCAGTGCTTGCGATCAAGAAAAAAGGTGTTGTGCATTATTTCATTCATGTCAGGGCCGACAACAAAAAGACAGGCCAGGAGCTGGGGTTACAGGACGCGCACAACGCTTTTGTAAAATACAACCATATTGTGCAGCAGGTTAGAGTGGTGAGAGGAGTAGGCCCAAGGATCTACCAGATAGTGGCCGATGTTTCAGTGAAAACTAGCCCTGCTTTTCCTCTTCCCTTGGTGCTGTAAGCATTGTATATCCTATCCATCCAAGCACCGTCAGAAGGATTGCTACTGCAGCCAAGGCGGTAAACTGCAGTATCAGCATACTCCATTCTGTTCCAAGCAGGAGATAGGCGTAAACGATAAACACACCAATAGAAAGAAAAAGAAGGGCAGCGCCGGCTCCTTTGCTTCCCTTCCTTTTAACATTCATAGCGGAAAGGCATTTGCAGCATCTTAATAATTCTTTAGCTCAGCTCTAGTGCCATAAGGTAGGCATCCTCCCCGTCCCTATAATAAGATCGCAACCTGGATTTTATTTCAAAACGCAATTTCTGATACATCTTGATTGCGCTTGTATTGCTGATCCTTACCTCTAGATATATCTCGTCAGCTTTTCTGTACATCACCCCGTTAATTCCTTCAACCATTAGTGCCTTACCAATACTCTTGCCTCTGTGCTCTTCTAACACTGCAACAGAAACTACATGTCCCTTCTTAACAAAGCCTAGTTTGCGAAAGTTCGAAAAACCAAACTCGATCTTGCACATGATGTAACCGACTATTTTACCGTTCAGCTCTGCAACGATGAACGCCTCTGGAAGCTCCCGCAGAATCGATTCAAAAAAGTAGTCTGAATAGTGTTCTGGTAGAGCGGCGATGTTAATATCTATTACCGCTTGGAGATCACTCCCTTCGCAGCGGCGTATGACATAGTCGCCCACTTTTCGCAGACCCGTTTGCAAAGTAACAACTACACAGCAGAAACACACTATTTAACCTTACATGCTCCCAACAAGACAACAATATTTTAATTGGATTAACTCAAGAGAAATCTTCAGTGGCTACTACTTTACTAAACAGCGATTATTCTCGTGTAGTTCCAATAGTTTCATCGCTCTTTACATTAAAAGATACACAGCTGAACGTCAGAGAAGAGCACATTGAATTCCTGGTAGTCGATACTGACATCAAGGATAAGTTCCCGATCTTGCTCAAAGAGCTGAGCAAGATCGGCATGGTCCCCACTGCCAGAAGGCAGAAATATTTCTCAAGACTTATGCCTGCTTTGTCTTCCGCAATAAGACTCCAGATAGAGGATGGCATAGTTATCGCCGTTTTTAAGGTTCCAAAACAAAAGATTAGAGCCAAAAGAAAAGTGCCTTTGCATCTCATATTCTTTGCGATTGCCGTCACCTTTGTATTCTACGACGGTTTCATGCGCTCAGGCGGTATATTTGCAAAGACCTATGTAAGTGATCCTGTCCTTCTTGCAGGAGCTTACACTATGTCGCTCATGGGCATACTGGGTATACATGAACTTGGACACATGATAGCTCTCAAGCATTATAATATCAAGGCATCATGGCCATACTTTATACCGGGTGTTCCCGGCTTTATACCGACATTTGGCGCCTTGATAACCCAGCAGAGTAATATGCCCAATAGAAATGTCATGTTTGACGTAGGTATTGCTGGACCAATTGCAGGGTTGATAATTACGTTAGTTGTATCGATCTATGGCTCTGCTATATCTACCCTCATACCTCTAGAGGATTACCAGAGGCTATCTGATGAAGACATGCTATTTTCATTCAATACTGGCCTGCTCATGATCGCGACACTCCATATGACCGGCAAGGTGGTGGAGAACATGGTTCTAGTAATGTCACCTCTTCTTTTTGCTGCCTGGATAGGATTTGCACTTACGTCCATCAACCTCGTCCCTGCTTGGCAGCTTGACGGCGGGCATCTTGCTCGTGCTATGTTTGGAGAGCATTGGCACAAAATTATAACCTATGCAGGCATAGGAGCACTATTCCTGATGGGATTTTGGCCGATGGCAATACTAGTCCTGATACTTAGCCATAGGCTCCCTAGTAATGTTCCCTTAGATGATGTCACACCCCTATCTCAAAAACGCAAAATGCTCTTTTTCATAGCCATCGTCCTTGCCATAGTAATTGCACCGATCCCAAGCTCTATCCTGCCTTGGGCTTGAGCAGGGTTATGTCTGCGTTTGATAAGACGAGTGTCTTGAAGTTCTTGCCATGCTTTTCTTGCAATTTTTGCAAGATGTCCCTTGTGCCAGAGTAGGTGGTAAAACCAAGTTTTGTTTTGGTGTAATAATGGGGCAGGGTAGAGACAAGCCCCCTCTCATATTTCAGCCGCAGTTCTTCGATGAACAGCAAATGTTCAAGACCATCAATGTAGGGGCTTAGGTGCAGCTGCTCTGGCTTGAGCCGGCCCTCTATGAACATCTGAAGCGCTCCGCCCCCAACTCCTTCGCGGGTTTCTGCAAGCAGTATTGCCGTGCCGCCCTCCTTGACGATGTGGATTGAGTTCCAAAGTGAGTTGAGCGCACTGGCAAGCGTCGAATGTGTGCTGGCTTCGTCGCTTGCACTTATTATAGCACATTTGACCGGCTCAGCCTCGACGGTCGAGATTGACTGAAGCTGCGCAATCGCCTTGTCAAACGCTTCCTTGATGCTTCCAATATGGATTCCCACCACATTGTCACCGTTAGCCACCAGTTCAATAGATATCGCCGGTGTACTCTCAACTGCAGAAGTGGCGATCTTGAGAGGATCTTCTTCAACTCCAGGTGCTGGCCTGTTGTCCCTTCTTGCCTTGAACGCCTCTGCCATCTGGTCCGGAAGCAAGTTACGCAGTAAAGTGGTCGGTGCGCCTGCGAATCCAAACAGCGGATCGTATGCAACACTTGAAACAATGATGGTGCTCTGGAACTTGGCCATTCGCTCATTCAGTGACTGGTAGCTGATGCGATTGATTGAGATTGTTTCGATGCCGGCCAGGTTGGCGCGCAGAGTGCTTGCGATCTTGTGCGGAACATCGATTGTAAAGCTGAACCCCCTTGTATGGGCTTCTTCTGCAAGCATCATTATAATCTTGGCCGCAGCCTTTGAGCCAGACAGACCTAGAAAG
>DATDKS010000064.1:0-24564 GCA_036519825.1 Nitrososphaera sp.
CCGCCGCTTTTTCAAGCAAATCTTGTGTTATTCCATCTTCGTTTTGCAACCAGTAGCTGGTTGGATGAGGAGCAAGAATGACTTTGTTCACAGTTACTGTTACCGTAGCTGCGTCTGTTGCTCCATTTGTGTCTACTACCGTGTATGTAAACTCATCATTGCCAGAAAAGCCTTCAGCAGGTGTATATTCGATTCTTTCATCAGTATTACCCCCACCGTTATTATTATCATTGTTATCATTATTGCCATCTTCTTGACCGCTGCCGCTGGTGCTGATGATTCTTACATTACCTCCTTGAACTGACTGCTGATCAACTGAATCTAGGGTAAGTGAATCGTCAGCATCTTTGTCCACATCATTTGCTAGTATATCAATGACTAAAGGCGTATCTTGGTCAGTTGTTGCAGTATCATCTTCTGCTATTGGATCAGCGTTAACTGGTGGTGTTGGCGGCGGAGGTGGTGAAGAGGAGTCTCCGGGGGAAGAAGAGTCAGGTGCAGGTGTCGTAGTCTCTGGTGGTGATGACTCGGAGGAAGGAGTTGAAGAAGACCCACTGCTATCACTGCTATCTTCTGTATCTTGTTCGCTGCTACTATCACTGCCGCTGCTGCTATCACTGCTATTATCTGTGCCAATGCTGTCATCGTCAGTGTCGGCTACATCTTCATCATAAGAAGAAGAGGAATCATCCAGCCCATTACTATCAGTACTGTTATCGGAAGAATCCGTGTCATTTGTTGATGAGGATGGTGGAGGTGTCATTAAACTGGATGTTGTATTATCACTGTTGTTAGTGTTACTATCGGTGCTATTAGTGACGCTACTACTATTACTGCTTGTCTCTGCTTCTTCTAGTTCTCCACCTTGATAACTTATCTTCCAGATTGTGCCGCTGTTGTTATTATTGAGGCTACCTGTATTTAGCAAACTATTAGAATTATTGGTAGTGGTGGTGTAGTTGTTAGTATCTTCTTCCTGATTATTGCCAGTGCTTAACACATACAACGCACTGCTATTGTTATCGAATGCGATGTCTATTGGCGTAAAGCTAGGATCAGAATGCTTCAGTGCTAGAAATGGTGTAATATTGCCTGTTTGAACATCCAGCATTATTATTTTTGGCAGATTTAGCACTGCTCCAGAAGCTGAAGAATTACCAAAATCTGCTATGAAGGCAGTGGTTTCGTTAAGCCCGAATGGAAGAGGAGAAAAGGTAGAGAGATTATCTTCCGCAATAGAGGGTGCCTGGTTTGTCTCAATTGTTTCATTAGCAGAAGGGAATGAGGAGGAGGAGGAGGAAGATATTGTAGCAGTAGTTGACGGTACAGAAACTACCGCGACTTGTCCAAGCTGACCATAAGGATAATCAGCTAATGCTTCCATTGAAGGCGGCTGGGCTTGTTGTCGATTATTGTAGTTGCTGCTATCGCCATAGTTGTTATTATTGTTGATAGTGTCTTGCAAGTTATTGCTGCTGTTGCCTGGATATGGTATTGAGCCAAAGACCTTGGTGTGATAAATGGTGTTTAAGGAAGAGAGAGTAGCAGCATCGGAGGAGTAATTGCCACTACTACTGTCATAGCTGCTGCGATTCTGTTCATTGTTATTGTCGTTATTAGTATTACTAAAAATACTGCTATTGTTTGGCGGCTGCGATGTTATTATCAGCAAGTCATTCTCACTATTATTGAAAAGAGCATTTGAGGCCTGGCTTCCTGTCAGTGCGTAAGGTCTCTGTTCTGATACGCTGGATGGCGAGGATGAGGATGAATAAGGAAAGGATGAAGACGACGATGTTGCCGCATGTAATGACGAATTAAGTAATGCTATTCCAACAGGCCTTGATGTCATATTTTCTAGAACAAAGGAGGAGTTGTTGCTGCTAATGTTATCAACAAAAGCACCACTATTACCAGTATGATCTATAGGGATGCCCAAGATGCAATACGTGCCATAGTTGTTGTCAGCGTTGCCATTCATGCACGGTATGTATAGCACAGCGGTAGAGTTGTAACTGCCAGGATTACCACTAACCTCTCCTTTGTCACGATGGCTAGCGTAATAGTCTTCGTTTCCACTAAGAACTATTTGGCTAGAGGAACTGATGAGAAGAGATAAAGGATCTTGTTGTTGGTCTTCTTCTTTGTATTTGTCAATGACAGCAGTTGCTTCTGATGGTTGTTCTACGTCCTCTGTAGCAAGAATATCTTCTCTTTGGCCAGAAGTCGTGTTTATTGTCGATATTGTCGTGCCGTCATGAAAAGCATATAGGAGATTACTAGTATCGTCGAGATCCATATCAATGATTGGCCAGTTCAGATCAGTGTTGATAATAGTAGTACTATTGTCACTATCATTCATCCCGCCTCCACTAAGGTCAAGGGTTTGATTGACTATCGTATCCTTATCACCACTAATATCGGCTTTGACTATTCTTACTTGTGGCTGCTGCGAAAGGAAAGAGCCAGGATTAGGAGATGAAGAAGTCAGCATGCTGCTATTATTATCGTATTGGTTGTTAGATTCAGCAACATAGAGGGTCCCTTTCTCAGAGTCAAATGCAATTGATGTAGGCATTGAGAGATTCTCAAGAAAAGGCTCGATGATGTAACCAGGAGGTAAGTTAAAGTTGTCAGATGAGGGATCAGATCCCTCACTACTTTGGGATTGCGATGATTGTCTGGGCATAGGATCAAGAGTTGGAGAGGGCGCTGACGAAGGCGGTGGATAAGGTGATACTGGCAGTGTTGTTTCTGATTCTGAAACAGAGGGGGAGGCAAAGACGAGATGATCCTCATTTGTATCAGTAGGAAAAGGAAATAATGATGGTGGTAGTGGGGATGGCAATAATAACACTATCAAAGCAATAGCAACAATTGATGATGCAGTTATATCTGAGAGCAATACATACAATACATAAAACCTCACTTGTCACTGCACCCACAATGGTTTTATCCATTGCGGTGATTTTAAACTAAAAATCTGCAATATCAGCCCTAGGCTTTATGCATTGTGCAAAATATTTCGTTCTTAGTCCTTCTAAGTAGTAGCCAGAGAATCGCCAAACTCGCGGATTCGATACTCTTTGATCTCGCGCCTCCTTTCTCCACGCTCATTTAGTCTAACTTCAAGAACGCATAAATGTTTCCGGGGGCATTGATTCCTCGTCTTTTATGAAACTTTTTCTCAAATCCATCTTGTCCTACGTTACAGAAGCGCTTTAGCTCGCCGTTATAATCGAGGGTTATCAGAGAATCCACTTTTTGAAGCCATATCACTTCCTGGCCCCGACTGGCCCAGGTTCCCTAACCATAAATGCTCGCGTGCTAACGTGTACAATATCTTTAACAATTATTATAATGAGAGAAGACTCTAAGAGACATGAAGCAACAGATGGCTCTCGTAACTGGCTCGAATCGAGGGATAGGTTTTGAGATAGCCAAGCAGCTGGCCATGAAGAGGATCGAGGTAATTCTTACTTCCAGGAATTCAGCTAATGGAGAAGCCGCAGTAAGGAAGCTTGCTAGAGATGGCGCAAAAAAAGTGGTGGCTATGGAATTAGATGTTTCAAAACAAGTCAGTGTTGACAATCTTTTGGACAAAGTTGAAAGAACTTCTGGAAGACTTGACATACTAGTGAACAATGCGGCTATCCTTATCGATAGAGAAGACGTAGTGGCGTCAAATGCCGACCTAGATACGGTAATGACTACTTTGGAAACCAATCTGATGGGTGCTTGGCGTATGTGCAAAGCCTTCATTCCTCTTATGAAAAAGAACGGTTATGGAAGGATAGTGAATGTTTCTAGTGGTGCAGGCGAATTTGAATACATGGCTACATCTGGTGGATATTGGCCAGCTTATTCTGTGTCAAAGGCTAGCTTGAATGCTTTGACAGTCATGCTTGCATCAGAACTGAAGGGAACCAATATTCTTGTCAATGCCGTCTGCCCTGGATGGGTGCGAACTGATATGGGAGGGAGCAATGCTACAAGATCAGTTGAAGAAGGTGCCGCTACACCTGTTTGGCTCGCAACTCTGCCTGATGGTGGGCCGACGGGGCACAATTTTTTCGACAAGAAGCAAATCAATTGGTAAAAAACTCCCCCTTATGCATTAAGTAAGGCGCAAATAACTAACCCAGTCTGAAAATACTGAGGTCTAAGTAGGAGATCTATCCTATAGAATAATTGATGAGATAAACGCGCGAAATGCCAAAACGCAGACCTAATGAATCCTTCTTCATTTGAATAGCTTTTTTGTCGAATCTATCCGTGTCGCTAGGATATCGGTCCTTTAGAATAGGCTCTGTAAGGTGCTATCAGGGGCATATATTGGATTTAGTTAAGGGACTATATAAGTACAATTGCAAATCGGATTCAAATGAATTTTTATCCAAATCCCGAGGGGTCTCTTGATATCACTTCTAAAATAGGATTCTTGTGCCCGAACTATGGTGTAATAGGAAGGCAAAATAGAAAACGCGATGTCATTTTATACTTATCCACCTCGACAATTTTTGAAAAGTAGTCAGTATCATCAGGAAAAAGGGGAGCGGGGTTAGACTCTCCTTTTGCAATTCTTTTTCTAATTGCTCTTCCTGATTTCGTTACCGCTGCCGTCGTTGTCGTTGTTGGCTGTCACTCCAAGCATAGCTTGACCTCCATGGTTTAAGATAGTTTCGCCGGTTCCGATAATTATTATTTGCTAGTCACGCATTAGTTTCCAGATGATGGTGATCACCTGACAAATGTTAAGTACCTTGAAATTCGTAAATTTGACATTAGAAGTGCATACAAGTGTTGTATTGACGCTTCTCCAACAGATGAATGCAATTATTATTTATTGTATTGAACCGGGCAAAATTTTGTCACTGCTCGAATTAAAACACCATCTTGAATACTTCTCATTCCAGAGTCTGTTCTTCGCATCTATTTAGTTCATCTACTTTGGTTTCAGGAACTCCAATTAACGGCCTTTGTTAATCATTACCCTGGACTTACTTATCAGCTCTTATAATTACGTAATCAATGACTCGTTCCTCAGATAGTTCATTCATCTTTAAAATGGATTTATATAGAATTTTCTCTATATGGGATGGATATTCCTTTAAAATTATGTTTTGGAGCTTTTCTCTGTTTTCGATGTAATACTTAGATAAGGGTTCATAAACATGAGATCCTATCAATTTTAGTTCTTTTGATTGAAAGCCTGCATTCACGATTTGAGACTTAATATAATTTAAATCATAATGTTCGGACATCCAGGTAAACGAGAGAACTCCCAGTTTGAAAAATAAAGATATTAGAGATATCACTTCTGAAAATATATTATTTCCATGAAGACGTTCCTGATCATGAATAACAGGCATTGCAGTCACAAATATTCCATTCTTCTCTAGTACCCTATTAGATTCCATAAAAAACTTGCTTAATGGTCTGAAATGTTGGGCAGATTCTAAAGCAATTATTCTATCAACAGAGTTATCCGCAAAAGGCAATGCGGTAGAAGTAGCGTTTACAAATGATAATTTTTCTCTATCTTCTGTATGCGGAAATTCCATTTCCAATGATGATTTAGCCTCTTTGGTAGTGTCTTTTGGTAATGGAAATGTTATCTTCTTCTCTTTAAGATCATCCTGCAGAGAAACACCAAATTTCAATTGACGCAAATTAACATCCACACAAACAATATTAAGGGAATTTAATAACGATTTCCAATAAATTGCCGGGGCAGAAAATCCACTTCCTATGTCAAGTACTGTCCTAGCGGAATAGAGATTACTAACATCCGCAATCAATGAACATAACCTGCGTTGAGCTTCTCTTGGAGAATTGATTTCTTTATTCCAGTATCCAAAGTTGAGGAAATAATCCTTCGTAATTATACGCATTAGACCTGACATGTAATTATAAAGACTGATCACATCGTGTTCTCTGCGCCTGGCCGTCCATAATATTGGATTTAATGGATTTTGAGGCAGGTTCATGTTGACTATTAATTTGAAGGATAACCGTGCTTATTAACAAGCAACCTGGTTATTAAGGGAGTAAATAGGTTGCTCGAGCATGGAAAAGAAAAAAGCCGTCGTTAACAAGCGCAAAATGAGGCGATTTCATTATGTACCTGAATAGCATATAGTAAACTGACTAGCAATTGTTGAATATTTGCTTGCCAACGGGTCAAAAAAGAAGTCAAAGGTTAAGAGTATCAAACATGTAATCTTCCTTTATGAATAATAGAGAATATGATCAACTAGACTCGCTCAGTTCAAGCAGCAGTTCAGAAATTAGCAGACTAAGCGTGATAGTCAAGAACCTAAAAGATAGGATAGAATCGCTCGAGCGAAATCAGACTGACATAATGGACAAGTTCAATACTCAGGCTAAAGAAAATGCGAAACCGAGCCATGGCTATCACTATAGCCAAGAAAAAGATTCATCGGTTACAGGAACAGGAACACCTGCAGAAGATAGAGAAGAAGAAAGAGAACATAAAGGCGGCTAACAAGCTAAAAATAGACATCTAGTACAAAGGATTAGCAAATCATAAAAATGCTCCTTTTGACAGTTATCGAGTTTGTGCTTACGTCTCTTTTGATTGATTTCTTGGGCGTCTATCTTGTCTTTGCATCTACATTTCATCCGCTGAGCTAAAGATCTGGCCATGCATTTAGCAAGTTTTTGTCTTCCTGTCAAAATTGCTTCCTCAGACGAAATACTACAACAAACCCGGTGGGCACGAAGCAAAGAGTATAGGTGCCGGACCGACGACCTTCATAAAGTACCTGAACAATTTATTCTAGACTCAGAGGGTAGCTTGAGATACGCTACAGTTTGACTCGGATAAACATGATAAGTTCTTCATATTTCATTGACAGGGGCATGGGACGAGATAGTCAAGCTGCAATGACAAAATCCGCGTTCTTCATACGTGCCACTTAACGATACTATCGAGATGCATATTCACCATACTTATACAAATTCAAATAGCATCACTATAACTAATACTAGAAGGCATAAACAACTTGACCTCAATTTCATTTCGTACCCTGATGTGAATCTCTATGAATTGTGAAGCTTTTTCTCTCGAATTCCTTGGGCTCGCTGTGGTTCTCATTCCAAAGACCATTCCAATAATTTTGTCTGGGAGATGAAGGTATACTCTTCTCTTTATCTGCGCATCCCCCGGGGGCTATTGAAACAATGGCAGATGCAATGGCATTGGCACTAGATTACTATATGCTTACACTTGCCTTCGGTTTTACCGTTCGACATTTCAACGCATTTTACCTAACATTAGAGACCATCTTCAAATCATCCGCATTTTTTTTGGTTGATGCCTGTGCCAACCATGATGATAAAAGAACCTCTATTTTCAGTCATGATTGCATATGCAGCCTGTCTATTGCTCTTAAACATGCCCAGTGACCAGCTTTACAGGCGAGATGGGTTTAATAGCCTATCTTACCTCTAATACTATAGGTTTTATTTTGTCTGCAATTGAGCATATATTAAGTGTGAAACAACGTGAGGATGTAGAGGCCCACCTCGCCAATTATAACATCCCGTTTCAGATTTTACAGATGGTAGCAGAACAATGTGAATGCGCCATCGAGCCCCGCAGTACCGAAAAAGAACTGGCAAGAAAACCCAAGCTGCCCTTGATGTTTGCAAGATTAAACGACAGGGCAATTATCCTGCTGCAGCAGATATTTCTTGACTGTCATGAGTCCCTTTCAACTTTCAGATTCACAGTATTTCTCTCCTCGAGGAGGTACAGCCCAATGATGCACAAATTTGTGATCGACGAAAAAATAAGCGGCAAATCCAACTCTGAATACACTTTCGATGTCTGCATCCATAGTCGGCGTACCGGTGATCTGATAGCAGTTGGGATGCAGAACAAAGACATAAAACAGCAGGGATTGGATAGCAAGTCCTTGTCAAGATTCTTGGGAATAATTGATGATGTTAGTAGCGCATATCCACAGCTTCAGGGCGCGTACTATTCGTCTTCAAGTGGATACCAACCTTTGTCTCTAGCAGGAAAAAATGCCATTAGGAGAGAGGATGCGGGGGAAAAAGTAGAAATCAAATTCTTTGAATACAAAGATAAAATGTACATCGAAAACAAGTCGCTTTCTAACCCATAAATCGCCTTATGCAATAAGTTCTAATGCTAGTAGCATACATACAGAATGATTATTCTTGGAAAAATGTGCCACATGCCATCAGATAATACACCCTAATTTTACAGGTCACCACAAGTGCAACTATGCAAATTGCCCTATCTGCAAAGAAGCGATCACAAATTCAGAATACTGGAGCCACATAAGATCCCACCCTGGACATGAAAATGATGTTCCTTTGAGGAGGAATGTTGATGATGACCTCCGCAAGAATATGCGTCAACGACCCCTCAAATAGCAAATTTGATTCTCATTACAACATGGTTGCCAAAATCCATCTCACAAGCTGTGAGACGCCAGGGTTTTAGAGACGCAAGTGATGATGTCCCGCATTTCCTCTCTTATGGCACTCTCTGCACCAATAATATGTGTGCCTCTTGGACTCACTCTTGTAGAAAACTGTGCTCCTTATCCTGTCTGAATAGCCAATGGAATGTAGGATTGAGCACTCTAGCTGCATTTTTCACTACTACTCCAAACCAATTCAATCTATAACTAATGTGGATACGTATAAAATGAAAAATGAACTCTAGTTTTCATTCTGTTAGTTGATTCATCGAGTCTAAATTCTGAAGGTTTTTCTGTCTCTCTGGACACAGGGTACACTCAATAATAAATGTCAAAATCCTAGTCTTTAGATTCAAATAAATTTTAATCCACATGCAGACGAGCCTGCTATGTATCACTCCTAAAAAGGATTCGGGTGATAAAGGATCGAAAATTAAAAAAATTACCATATACAATCCTTCATTGCTTTTTTTGTGTAGTTAATCCGTAAATAGTAAAACAGCCTATTGATAGGCTGGAATGTCAAAAGGAGAAGAAGGATTCCAAAGGGTAGCCAACAAGAGGGATATCAAAGAAGGTGGTCTAGCGGGAGTGGAGTTAGAAGGAAACAAGATTGTTCTAGCAATGATAAATGGACAAGTCTTTGCTATCGATGCTGTTTGTTCTCATAAAGGTGCACCTCTTGAAGAGGGCAAGCTTGAAGGTTACAATTTAACCTGTCCATGGCACTATGCTGTATTTGATGTTCGCAACGGCAAAGTATCAGACAGGACTGTTTGGGCAAAAAATCAGACATCTTACCCAGTTAATATTGACGATAGCACAGGAGATATTTTGATAAATGTCAGTGCAGCAATAAGACATAAGGGCGGTAAAGAAGCGGCTGATACTACATGATACTATAATCCGCTTCCCAACCCCTTATGAAATCCGAAAAAGACTAACACCCAAAAAATTTGTATAGATAACAACAACATCATATTAATAATACCTCGACTACCTCCACATCTCTCTACATGATACTAATCAAACTCAAAATGACGAAGGCTGGTGAGAAAAATATCAGGTGCCAGAGATGGCAGCTCCACTGACAAGCAAGTGTCTCCGCAGAAAGATCTGCATATCCACCCTCAAATCTGGCAAAGGTGTAGGTAGTGGAGATGGTGGAGATATTTTCGTTATATCTAACAAATATGCACTTGAATCTTAGACTACGACTAGGATGACTTCAAAAAATGGAGAATACGTTTTTCACCCATCTGTATCTATGCATAGAAAAACTAAAGCTCTATAAAATATCCAAATGGCTCGGTAACTGAATTGCATACTGCTGCTAAGAGCTGCGTATACCTTTTAGAATCGTAAGTAGTCTTTTCGTTTATCAGAGCAACTGGAGTGCTTCTCTTTCTGGAATTCTTTCTGTTAAAGTCAGTGATAATGTATTGCAAAATCTGACCTGCCTGCATGGTTTTTCCCTCGTCTTGTAGTTGATAGATGGCACCAGTTTCAACTGTATTAGCAGTGTACGCATCACTATGCTTGGTTAGCATCTTGGTGAAGATAAGATCAACTAGAGGAACTCTGCCTTCCTTCAGCTGTTGTTTGTATTTCTGGAATGTATGCTTCACTTCCGGCATCCGCGCTCTGACTTCTTTGATATTATTACCCTGAGCCATTATCTCCAGTATTTCCCTCTGAAATTTGGAGAAATATGCAGGAGTGTCATGCCTTCTTGTTTCTATCCCGCGGTCCTTTATTGTTCCGTCTTGGTAACATCCAAAGTACCTGTTAGGCACGCCAATCTTTGGATTGATTTTGCTCGACAAAAACGCTATCCACTTGTATTCGCCTTCATACGAGATCTCAAAATCTGTAGCTTTTTCAATTTCCTCCTTTAGCTTGATGTATTGCTGCTGCTGTGGATATGTCTCATCTGGCTTCTTTTTTACAAACAGTGAGTCAATTATCAGATGAAGAACGTCATATTCTAGTTCTTCTGCGGTTTTGCGAGCCTTATTTGCAATGAAGCGTGCCCATGCACATATCGCAATATGTCCGTCTATTAGACCGAAGTGAGAATGTGCATGTCCTTGGTATCCAAAGCTTACGTGACCTATTGTCCTTAATATGCCCTGCCTTGAATCAAAGATAGCCCAGCTTGTATCATCTGTCGCTAGCTTCCTGAAGTGTTTGTACTCCTTTCTGTTCTGTAATGGTACTTCTAGCGATTCAGCAACAAGTCCTTTTCGCTTTTCGCAAATCCGGTATCCGAGTTCGGGTACAATGTTTTTGGAACCCTGGCAGCAGTCGCAGTTAATCGTATCTGCGCCCACGTTCAGCTTAGTGATTATCGAAGGATATAATGATACAAAGTCAAATTCAGCAACCTTCTCATGAACTCCTATTTGGGGCTCCATGATAAGGCCACCCCGGTCGGCTACCACGAGTTCTTTAATTGTCTTGACCTTCTCCAAGCTTGCAGGCTTCCAAGGCACAAGCAATTTCCGCTTATGTGCAAGGTAGAATTGCATGCTTGTCAGCGCCCGCCCGATTGTTGATCTGGAAATTGTGTGTAGTGGCATTCTGCAAACTCGGGCTATTTCGTATAGGCCGTGAAGAGCAGATGGATCTTGAATTAGGCTGTTGTTTGCATCTATATGAACTCGCCCAAAAAGCATGACGCTGGAAGCTCTATAGTGGACCCGCCCATAGGAAAAGTAGGTTGTTCCCCCTCCTTCTCTTGGAAATGATAAAATAGGTACCGGCTCCCTGCTCATCACCAGCTGCATATGCTTGTTTTTTTCCGCTCGAACTGTAAGGTAGGGAAAGATCCATTCGTCGCCATCCTGAGTGAAAATAAAATCTGGGTCGATATTTGCCGTCTCCCTCATTAGTTCATAGAGCGCATCCTCCTCGGACTGTTCTTGAATCTCGATAGTTTCTTCATCATCATTTTCCAACTTTATTGCGATTGTATCTATTTTGTCTGTGAACGAGGGGAGTCGACCTTCCTGTTTTGATGTAACGTCAATGTTGATAACTTTGAACTCTGGAATGTGGTAATTTGTGAAACTGACATCATCGTCTAATATCCATTCAAGCTTGCAGTCCTTGCGTACATCCACTTTACATTTTGCAAGAGGAAAGAGATCATGTTCGTAGAAATACGCCTGTGCAGGCAGTATGTCGACATTGTAAAGCCTGAATCTGTCGTGTGTATCAATATCCTCTATTGCACTAGCCAGCGATGTGGCTTTGCTCGCATCCGTCAAGGTAAGCTGCAATACTGTGCTCTGCTCATGATATCCAATCCTTTCATATCTTGAAACAAAGTCATAACTTTTGATGTAATGTTGGACTGCTCTATTTTCTGCTAATATCTTGAGCTCTGTTTTGCTGTCAGAGCCTACATATATTGAAGGTGTCCAGCTGTCTTCCAGTCTGTTGATAGAACGATCATTTTCATCCTTAATCCAGAAAACCATCCTGTTTTTTATAGGATAGACATCAAACAGCCATCCAGAAACTGTCAAAGCTGCTATTTTTTCTCTCCTTCGTTTCTGAGCTTTTCCATTGCCTGCTTCAATTCCTTGATGATAAGATGCTGCTTTAATAGCAGTGTCATGATCACCGCTTCCTCAGGAAATGGCTCTCCCTTGGCATTGATTGCTTCTGCATACCGGTAGCAGAGCCGGAGCATCTCGTCGAATTCCTTTCGTTCCTGTCCACGCAGCAAGTCTGCATAGCCTTCGTATGACTTGATAATCTGTGTCAGAATATCGTCGCTTGGATTCAGTGACAAGCTATTATCTTTGCTCTCTCATTACTCCTATCTGTTGGGCAATTTCCATCAGTTCCCTATAGTGATGGAAGATTATGCTAATGAAAATAGGATGTATCATGACCAAGCTGACAGCAGCAGAACAAGCCGAGATAAATAGCCGTGGAATCTCCTCAAACATATCATCAAAGTCTTTTTTTTCTTTGTTGTCGAGGTGCTTTCGGTAATTTCTCCACTCGGATTCCTCCTCAGCTAGAGCTAATCGAAAAGAGGGTACGGTTCTTCCCAAGCTTTTTTCACTGGCTCTGCTGAGCGATTGTTGCTGCAACCAGTCGCAATTGGTTCAGCGGCTGCATGCTTCTTTCAATTTTCCAGTGGCAGGAATAGCAGAATCCACATTTGGTACAAACGTGAGGAGTCCGTTTATCGCAATCCTTACAAACCCAGTATAGCTGAGCAGCTTGTGCTAGGAAGTCATGTTTACGTTGCATAGTGAATGCCTGTTTCAGCTTTTAGATAAACTGGAATACACCCTGAGGAGAGGGGGGTAGGATAGGGTAGGATCTTCAAGGTGTCTTGTCCTTTATTAGGTGCCATGTTTCAACATGTTGAATCCTATGCAGACCGTCAGCCACCAGTATCTCTGCTCTAGTTGCGGTTCTGTACTAAAGGAAACTGCAGAATATATCGAAATTCACCCATTGAGAGAAGAATGTCCAAGTTGTGGTTCGATGCTTGCAGAGAGTCTGATAAGAAGGGAACCTCGCCCTGCAATCAAAATCTCTCTGCCAAAGATTCAAACCGCAGATACCTTGCTCCTGAAGAAATTAAGATTTGATATTCCCAAGATAGATTCCTTCATTGGACTTGCCGCTGCGGATCTGTGTTGCATATCCGGCTACGGCACAAATCTGCTGCTTACAAGATTGTGCGTAAGATCTCTATTGCCTGAAAGATATGGCGGCCTAAATTCACCATACGTCATGGTTGCAGATGCCAGTAACCATACCGATGTGTATGGCACAGTTAATTTTGCAAGGCAGTACGGAATGAGCAAGAAAGATGTTGCGGGGAGAATACTTGTAGTCCGGGCATTTACTGTGCATCAGGTAAGACGACTAATATCAGTTGAGCTGCCCAAGATTATCCAGAAATATCAGGTTAGAAGTGTCATTATTCCGGGCTTGCTAAATGCATTTGACGAAGATCCCATTATGAGAATTAAAGACATAAAGAAAGAAATCTCAAGAATAACGGAAGCGATAAATGAATTATCAGCCAGAGTGCTGGTTGTAACATCCGTTCAACAAGGAGGCAGACACTCAGATCTCGTTTTGTGTGCATTCAAGAAACGCATCAACCTCCTTCAAAACGAAAAGTATGATACATTAAAAGCTGAAATTTATAATCAGGGCGACATCAAAGTTGTTAACTTGACAGAAAGAGAGCTTAGGATCATACCTAAAACGTAGTGTGCCTTATGCGTACCCCTTAGCTAATAGAGAAATATCTCCATCTGATACAAATCAAACTCAAAATCCAGCCTAGATGGTGGAGATTCAAGCTAGAAGGTGGAGGTATTATATTCACTGTCAAGCAAATATCTCACCAGGCCTCAAATCATGCTCAAACTGGCTCAATCTATGCAGTATGTCCTTTGCAAAAGGAAGATTTATGCTTTTTCTTCTAGCGTCTTAAGATGAAGCAGTATCATATTTTTTGGATGTAGTTTCTTAACATACGATTCTTTCTTTATCTTAGCTTCCTCGTGGATTAAGGGAATGCGTATCAGAGTTCTTGTGTTCCGGGGGTAGATAGCCTACTTTTATGGTTGTAATGCAGGCCACGATTCGCCATTACACTAGGGCCACTTTTCTGCTTCTGAAGCGTTCGCAGTAAGAGCCCTGATCAAGGAGAGTGTTGAGGATAACGGCACTTGGAAGTGAGATTTAGGCAATAGATGATTACAGTTCACAGAATCGACAGTGTAAGCATTAAGAATTCATTGCTTCGAAGGTATTGCATGAATTGATGTCGCCAGATTCCACTCCTCTTTCAAACCAGCTTACCCTCTGCGCGGAGCTGCCGTGTGTGAATGAGTCGGGGGTTACCTGGCCCTGGGATTCCATTTGAAGCCGGTCATCTCCGATGCTGCTTGCGGCATTCAAGCCTTCCTCTATGTCGCCTTGCTCGAGAATGTCTCTAGCCCGGTCGGCGTTATATGCCCAGACGCCCGCAAAACAATCAGCTTGCAGCTCCAGTAGGACAGACAACCTGTTTGCGTCGACTTGACTGCTGCTTGCCTGCTGCTGAGCACTATTAACCTGTTCCATAATGCCGATCTGGTTCTGCACGTGGTGTCCAACCTCATGTGCTATCACATATGCCTGAGCAAAGTCACCTGGCGCGCCATAACTGTCTCGAAGATCTCTGTAGAAGCTCAGGTCTATGTACACCTTCTCATCGACTGGGCAATAAAAAGGTCCAACCGCGGATTGAGCAAATCCGCATGCAGATTCAACTGCGCCGGAGAATAAGACAAGTGTGGGTTCTCGGTACTCTAGGTTTTCAGCAGAGAATATTTCATTCCATGTATCCTCGGTGTCTGCAAGTACAACCGACACAAAATCGGCAAGTTGCCTCTCTTCTTCTGAAATAGGTGTCGTCGACCCTTCGTTATATGACGAGCCAGGGTTGTTGGCGCCTACGTTGGTGTTATCATTAAAAATCATTCCGGGGTCACCACCATTCAACAGCAGTGTGATGATTAGCAGGACAAGGCCGCCTATTCCTCCTCCAACGACCTTCATTGGAACCCTCATTCCTCGTCTATCTTCAATATTCCCACTCCTTCGGGGATTTCTCCATCGCATTCGGTTTTCGCTTCTCAGCCTTTGAACAGGCTTTTATGATATCTAAGCAAGCTAGGCACTTTTTATAGAAGATATCCTAGCTTGAAAGAGTAACTTATTTCAGGTGCCTCATAATGCAAAAAAACATTTAGGTTCTGTTGATTTATCCGTGTTCTAGAGTATTTGTAACCCCGTGTTAAATTTCCCGTGGTAAGTCGTTCCTCCCTCGTTTAAATCAATTGTTGGGGATCAGTGACTAACAGAGCAATGTTTAAAATCCGACTGCAAAGCCAGCTACTTGAATGTCTTCAGAAGAAGGAAAAGGAGGAGAAGAAGATGACGGAATTTTGGCTATAATAAAGGAAATGCAAAATGGCTTTATCACGAAGAAGAAATTACTTGTTGAATCAGAACAGAGATTAGAGATTCTTGCCGCACAGATAGGTGACGAACGTGGCAAGCAACTTGCAGACGAGATGTCAAATTTTGCAATTGTACTACAGAATGTATACGAGCAGATAGAGGGTCTTTGGATTGGTGGGCTCCTAGGAAGAAAACAAAATGAGATGCTGAAAGAAGTCATTCTTTCTGTGCCAGAAGTCGCAAATAATTCTGATGTAATGAATGGAATCAAGAATGCTTTTAAGGAGTATGAGCAGAAATATGGAAACTTAAGGTTATCTTCAGACACCTCTTAACTATCTCATAATCATTTTGTTTGTCAAATTATTAGCGCCAGGTATTATTTTTAGTCAGGTTCTCTTTGCCTCATAGTGAAGTAAAACTATTCCGCAATCAAATGCTATTGATTTAACCAGAGTGAATTTTTGCATGTCGTTCAAGTCTTTGAATATGGTCATGCCCTTTCCAATTGCAGCAGGATTGACAAACAAATGGAATTCGTCAATTAGTCCTGCTTTAATCAAGGAAGAATCAAATGAGGCACCACCATAAACAATGATATCCTTGCCGTTTTGTCTCTTTAGCTTGTTGATTTCGTCTGTAAGGTCGCCTGTTGCAATGTCTGTATTTACCCACTCTGATTTGTTCAGTGTTTTGGTAAAAACAATTTTTGGGATTTCTATCATTTTTTTTAGCAAAAGCATAGTCAGGTTGATCAGGTTTGGTCGTCGCATCTGACCAATGCGAAATAAAGCCCTCAGTCATTTTTCGTCCGAGGAGAATGCTGTCAATAGACTCCGTTAATTCGTTTACATATTCTTTGAGCTTGTCATCCCAGTTCCAGACCAGCCAGTCCATTTCACCGTTAGGCCCTGCAATGTAGCCGTCTACAGACATTTGCACCTGTAGTTTTAATTTTCTCAAGGTCGTTGTGTTATTTGCCATTTATGTCCACCTCAAATCATTTTCCTTGAGCTTCTTTATATTATCCACCTGAATTGTTATCGAACGGCAAATGCGGGGTGATTTTGTGCACAATTTTTTATTCATAGCTGCCCTATGTCAAATGACATAAAATGGGTTACTCCCCTTAGGGAGTCTTAATTAGAAGGTTCACCGACTTTTCCTTTGAAGCTTTGATCTGTGGATTCAAATGAATCTTTATTTAAATCCCGATGGGCCTGCCAATCTTAAGGATTCTAATATCAACGTAGTTCAGTACAATATATTAAGAATGGCAGAATAGGCAAATGTCAACCAACGTTAGAGGTTAATGAATCATCATTCTTATCAGGTTTTTCAGCCTTCAATTCATTTTCCATCATATCTCAGGAGAATGTTGCTATCCTAGCAATGAAGCCAAGTACAGCTCCAAACACAAAAAAATATAGCCAGAGCACCATATAAGATAGAATCCGACATCTGGATTAGTCTCTCAGCTGTTAAATGCGTGGGAGATCATGCTGGTGATGTCAAAAGCATATTTTGTAGAGTTGGCTCTATGAGGAAAGAGTGCAAGGGAATAAACAGAACTGCCCAAACTACTATACCTAAACAAAAAAAGAATAAGTAATTATTTGGCTGATAATTCCTTTATCCTTTCTTCTACCCCTTCGACCTCTTTCTCAAGATCTTCCTTGTATTCTTTTAGCATCGCTAGCTTTTCATCTTTCGTTAGGAAACTTCTTCCGCCATAGCTCCAGCCACCACCGCCACAACCATATCGCATCCCTTTCACCTCCGGTTGATATCGCATATACGATAGATACATCTGCAACTATTTATTTATATCGGGTATACGACATATATTCAGGCATGCGACGACGATTCAGATCTGATTGTTGCGATATGAGAGGTATGCTTGGATTCTTGATCCTCTTCTTGCTTTCAAAAGAACCAATGCATGGTCAGGCACTCGCAGACGAGATTGCAAAGAGAAAAGGAGAAAAGCCGAGCCCAGGTACAATTTATCCTGCACTAAAGAGCCTGCGCGAAGCTGGATTTATCATGGAGGAGGAAAATAAGGATGGTAAGACCATTGTCTACAGCCTGACTCCAAGGGGAGAAGATGCCCTCAAAATAGCGAAAAGAAGGTTTACAAGAACATTTCTCGGAGTCTATCCATAAGCCGGAAGCCTAATTTAGGATAGATATATTTTCTCCTTCTTTCTACACCTGTACCTTCTTTCTCGCTTTGTTCCAATGAAATACTGGCAAGGTCTCGACTTTACTTTAGAAAATCGTTATGGAGTATTGCTGCTGATTCCTTCAATATTTCATAATATCATAATAATATCGCTAGTTAACTTTCTGGGCAGATCCCTGATTCTTGGGTTACAGATATGATGTCAAACTGGCCCAAACTATTACTTGTTACAGCATAGTAACTGAAGGATTCACATCATTAGTTGCTGCTGCGCAGCCATTGTCCCTTACGCTTCCTAACTCCTGTTTACGCCAGTGAGCTCTTTTTTTAGTTCCTCATTCTCCTCTGTCAGGTCCTTTATGCTGCTGGTTAGTGTAGATACACTCTCGTTTGCTGCTTCTTGTTCTCGTCTTAATTCGTTATTTTCTGCAAAGAGTACTTCATAATCAGTAGCTATTTTGCTTATTTGTTTTTGCAACTCTTCTACTTGTCTTTGAAGCTTTTCCTTGTTCTCTTTGATAACTCCTTGTTTGTAGGCGTCATTTATGTACCCGACGCAGAGATTGGCGAGGTTTTCCCTCTCGGCAAGAAATGCTCCTTTACCTAGCATCTCGTAACTCGTAAGTGAAGATGCTAGTGCTTGTGATAATGGTTCCTTGTTATCTTTGTCCGCACTAATACTTCGTGCTCTCTCATATAGGATCATGATATCTTGATTACGCATTTTCTCAATGAAATCTTCGACTTCTTTAATTGCAGAATTCGGTTTTTTATTATTATTGGTTATCTCCTTTAGGGAAGTCGACACCATGTTGCCGTTATTGACAACATGCTATTTAAAAAGAAGTATTATGCAAGTCAATCGAACAGAAGTTACGCCAGGGCAATTGATTGATGTCCTGATAAACTATCTATGCCTCCCAGTTGTTATAATAATGGTTACCAAATTCAGACAAGGTTTTTAACGTGGGTTTCTTTGGGCATGCTATATTCTAAAAATAGACATAGAATCAGACGCTCAATTATTAGTGCTCATAGAAGGTTTCTACCGACAAATTACATTTAGAGGTAGCCTATACTCTTACCTTAACGATTAGTCGAGAAGGCAATCCTGGTTCAATCAAGGTATTTCATTGAGATCACTATCACATCCTAGAACTTCCTAGCATTCAATTCTTCTTTTTTCGGTGACTGAATAAGACCTTCGATAAAAACAAGATGCGCATTTTATTCGCTCCGAAACATGCCAATATTTTACACTGATTGTACCAGATAAGAAAAAAATACTATTGTGTTAGTTGATATAGAGTTCTAAAAGACAATGCATGCATACATTGCAACATACAATTAGCATCTAATATTAAATATAAGATTATAGCACCTAGTACTCAAGATGTGTAAAAATGTCTTCTTCATTATTTGAAGATGTTTGTCAGGACATCATAGGCCTAGACAAGACGATTAGATTTGCAGGTATCGCCAATATGCGGAGGACCATAGTATCAGCAAAATATAGGGCGGAATTGGTACCGTTGCTAACACAAGAAGAAACGATCGAATCTATTGAGTATTCAGTCTCAAGGATGAGTACAAGAAGGCTATTGGAAGCAAAGCTTGGAAAGACTATATATTCTATAACCTTCTATGAGAAGGTAAAACGGGCAGTTCTACCACTAGGCAAGAATGGTGATTTTATTCTCATGGTCTCATTTGATAACGAAGCTGACCATGATTCAATAATTCGTAATAAAATCATGGCCCTTATCTCATACGATCAAATATAGCAAAATCGGACTAATGTAGGTGATCGTCCTAGGAGGACTTTGAGTTTTTATTGTCTGTATGAATCATCACGACTTCTTATTAGGATAAATGAATCACTTCATTGCTTTTGTTGGCACGAGAAGGTTGTTTTGAAATCCCTTAGCCAAGCAGACTCCAAGATTTGATGTATTTGCCGCCTATTTTTTCCTACTGTTCACTATCCCTCAACTCTTTCAGTAGTATTTTTATTGCCATCCTTTGATGATCTGCTAGTTTGAATCGACTGGTTCAGCTTATCTTGCTTTTCAATGATGTGCTCTATTTTCTTGTTTAGTTCCAATATTGCATTTAAAGTTAAGTCATGACGCTTATCTGATTCTTCCAGCCTTTTTAGAATTCTATCATGACGCTCATTAATCTCTTTTATGTTGGCGATCGCAAGATCTTGCTTTTCAGTGGTTTTCTTTTGTCTGTTGTAGATCCACCAACTGATTATTCCACCAAAGACTGCCCCAATTCCGATCCCAAGGTAAGTGCTCGAAGCATTGGTCATGTCTTGGCAATCTTTTGTAAGTTCGGGTATACAGCCCCATGTAAAGAGCAGAAGGTTTTGCAGCATATTATAACTATCATTTGATATACTTATTTGTCTCTTTTTACAGGTATCTGCCTGCTGCTACAGAGCGCGGTTAGCACGTGGAGATTTGTAAGATCTAATTAAGTTAATCGTGGCGCTTACGAGCGGGGCTGAAAGAAATCTCAATGCCCAATCCAGGTCAATCAGCTATAGTGTCTTTCTAGAAATAGGGTTACAATAGACTTCAAGTATGTTATTCGTATAGCCATTGAAAAATTGAACCCACGAGTAAGGACAATGGATTTAAATTTCTCTCTATTTATTAGTAGGACTTTTTGGCTCTTGCTTTCACTACTGGGTAGAATGCTATTTTAGAAGCGATATCACTTTTCAGCCCGACGGGCTCATTTACTTTCAAATTGCATAGTCTGGAATTGGAGTGCCCTTCTTTTTGTTAGAAAGTAGCTAGCGTGTATATATATTGCATATATCCCCACGCTTGTATGCTATATACCAACTTCTTCTAATTGCACTGCTTCTTTCAACCAGGCAGTAAATTGATTTTTGTCTATATCCTTCTCTGAATAGATCTTTACATGTCTCATGCCTTTTCCTGTTCCTTGGAAAAGTCCGTTTGGGTCTTTGAGCGAAGTAGCCTTTAGAAATCCAAAGTTGATGTATGGCGCCTTATCATATGTGTATACAAAAGCAATGTTCTTCCTATTCTTGACAAAGGCAAGATTTCTCCACTTTATTGTCTCTTCTATTTTCTTGTCTGCATCAAGCACTATTTTTCTTACCATCTCTGCAAGCCTTCTTTTTTCTTCTGGAAGGCCGCTAAGAAAATCTTCTGCTACTCTGGCATCATCACCCGTCAAGAGCAAACCTCGTGGTGCTAGTTGATCTATTAAAATATATTATTTGCTTTCGCAGGTTCTGTAACGTCCTAAAGAGTAAGTCCAACCCAAAATCAAGAGTAACATAGCCTTAACTACGGCCTCCATATGATAACAAGTTAATAAGAGCAAATTGAATACCGATAGTGATGGTCACCTTTATCGATTATTTATACTCTCATCCTCTATACGTTATCGGAGGCAGCAGTCAAGTGAAAAAGAACGATTGCCCAATAGCCGGCGGGATTCTCGACAATTTGAAAGGAGAAAGGATATGTGAAAAGGATAACAGAAATGTCAATGGCTAACAGTAGCGGTATTTGTAATAATTGTGGTAGGAAAAGGGAAGAACTTTTTCCAGTGTTTGTAGAGGGCCATACAAAAGCCAGCAAATGCGAATATTGGTGTAAAGAATGCTTGATGAATAAGAAGTAGCCAAATGCTCAAAGTCAATTCACTTGGACAAAAGCTCAAGGTCTCGCCGTAGGAATTGCATTAGCCCTACCTGAATCTACGTGTGTGGATCAGAGCTCGCAAGAAAACATTATGGGATCTTGTTGATTAGCACAGATAATGTGCCACGTTGGATAGGAAATATGCGAAGGCTTTTCCGCCAACAACTTTGGTCTAATCGTATTCAGTGTTTGAGGTATGATGTTCGATATCGGTTCGTAGCCTGGCAATTGCACCTTGCAAGCTTGTTATTCCTTTCCGGATCATATAGTATTAAGCATTTAGGGCATGTTAGCAACGCCGCCGCATCTTCTGGCGAAGTTTCTAATTATAAATTGCCAAAATCCTTGTCTTTGGATTCAATGAAATTTTTATCCCGACGGGCCCGCACGGAATTTTACTTGAATATTCTAGTATATCATATCTACTCACTTAACAAACAGTTAACTTGCCTTTATAGGCTCTATTATCTGCCATAGAGTCGAATAGTTATACCATCCATGTCGCTCAAGAAAACAGACTTTGATGATTCATTCGATTGTCCATATTGTGCTAGCGTCTCGATCTTGTATTTTCTGAGCTGTCCTGTCGTCTTCTCATATGGCTCATTGTTCGGAAGTTCGATGCCAAAATGGTTCAATCCAACAAATTCTGACGAAGCTAGATGAATGCTGGTACCAAGCCAAATATTCGTTGCAATATGGTGGTGATATTTACCTGCGGCAAAAAAGTAAGCGCCAGGATAAGTTGCCGTAAAGTTCAACCCAAGTATTTCGCGATAGAACTTCATAGCTTTTGCAAGGTTTCGAACATGGAGGTGAACATGGCCTATGACTGTCTTGGCAGGCATAGTTTTCCACCCAGAGGCTGTCAATTCCCTTAGCAGGTCTTCTGTATCCAGGCTAACTGTCGCCATCCTCACCTTGCTTCCTTCCCATTTCCATTGGATAGACGGCCTATCGCAATAGATTTCTATACCAATATTGTCGGGATCGCGAAAATAGATCGACTCGGACACCAGATGGTCGGCCAAGCCATCAAGCCGTATTTCGTCGCTTCTCTCGCTCAAGTTTTGAAGCATGTCTGCTAGATATTTTCTCTCCGGAAGTAATATTGCAAAGTGATACAGCCCTGCCCTTCTAGTCTCAGCCATGCGGGCCTTTTGGCCTGCTGCCCCCTTTTGTAAAAGTTCTATAAGATATGATGGATGACCATCGACGGAAAGAAGTGTCCTTTCATTGGAAGGTCTGTACACTTTCTTGAATCCAAGAACCTTTTCATAGAAGTCAAGAGACCTGTCTATATCTGAGACATTAAGGCTCACATAGCCAATTCTTGTGGCCGGAGAGATATTGAAATCATGCCGTGCAGAAGTCATGTTATCGTCCATTGTATTGATTGTAAATGCGGCGGATTGCCTAATAAGTCTGGTAGTCTCTGCGCACCAAGTCAGTAAGGCGCACCATATCAGGTAGTTGCCGCCGAACTACGGTAGTCTTAAATTTTTAGCACGCGAAATTAATAACTTTAGTATTAGTTTAGCAGAAACAAACATGCGACTTATGCAAATATTGGACAATGTTTGGAATTCCCAGGACTGACACTTTCAGCAAACGCCATACCGAAAGTATTGTATTCTTCTAGGCATGCCAGAGATTGGTCTTGTATGCGGATCACCATGGAACATCCTTTGCTTGAATTATTGCTGACACAAATACAATACAAAAAGTAGATAAGCTTTCGGTGGAAATTGTGTCACTTCTGTCCTTATTGATAACTAGGACCTAGATCTAGGAAAGTCTTTCGCTGAGCACAGGGCGGCCTGTCGGGACTCAGATAATGGTTTCATTTTGTAAGCAGTTGCTAAAAGTGCAATCCAAAAGTAATACCCGTTCGTTGCGAGCGGGAGTCCTTTTGTAGTTTGTATTCTCTCTCTAATATTACAATGAGTATCTAAGAGAAAAATAAGGATCTCATGAAAACTCTAGACGACGCATGGACCTCCCAAGACTGGGATACGTTCGAAGAACGTCATGCTGAGAATGTCGCAGTTTTTTGGCCGGGTCAACAAAATCCAACCAGAGGTGTGCGTAACCACAGGGCAGAGTCTATCGAGTTCTTCAAGGCATTTCCTGATAATCACATCGTTAATAATCCGTACAAGATACTTTTTGCCAACGGTGACTATACCTGCTCAGTGGCCGATTTTACGGGTACTCTTAAAGGGCCGATGAAAGGGCTCGACGGGAAAATAATTCAGCCTACCAACAAGAAATTCCAGACAGAGTTTTGTACCGTTGCGACATGGAAAAATGGAAAGATTACCGAGGAGAGGCTATTCTATGATCTGGTAGGAGTTATGGCTCAGATTGGCGCAATGCCTTGAAAATCGCAGAAACGCGGGGTAAATGTCGCCAAAGCAAGAAAGATGCTTGGATTCACAAGGGCTTCCTCAGGCATGCGCCTTGAGCGTTGAGGAAGCAATATTCCATCTGCATAGTGTGAGAAAAGCCTTTGGATTCTAATGCTAACCTCGATAAGATGGTTTGAAATGACGGATGAAATGACTGCAGCCATAGCCTAGAATTTCATGTGTGGTACAGAGACACCAATTTTTCCTATGAAGCGATAGTTTTTAGGTATAAACCGCACTATACTAGGTTGGGAATGAGGTGAGTTCGCTGATCCAGACTGAGCAAAAGCGATGAAGATCTCACGACGATCCGACCCAAATTTCACAAGATTTCATACTTTCTCTAATATGCGCTTGGCACAGCCTACTACTTTGGGTAAAGCTGGGGGGAATTCAAGACGCTCATCAATCACAGCCATACCATTGTTTCTTGTTGTTTCTTGTTCCTGCTATTCATCGCTTCAATGGCCGATTTGACGATAGTGTGGCCAATGGTATTGAGGTCAAGTGGAGGATGAGGAGGTGGTGGCGGTAGAGCAGACATCATTTTTACCTTACTATATCTCTGATAAATTCAGGGTAACGATCACCTGCCAAAGCACCTTCATGAAAAGTCTTATCGAGGAAAGCCAAATCCTCAGAATTCAGTTGAATGTTCTCACATTTCAGGTTTTCAAGAAGTCTTGCTCTTTTCGAAGTCCCGATCAGAGTTACGATATCTTCGCCCTGATGCAAGACCCAAGCGAGAGCCAGCTGAGCTGCCGTCACACCTTTGCTCTCAGCCAATTTTTTCAATTCAC